>JACMIX010000526.1 GCA_014380935.1 Gloeobacterales cyanobacterium ES-bin-141
CCAGTTCGAGCAGTCGCCCGTCAGTATGCAGATCCTCTCCCCGGACGGCTGGACACTCCGGGTCAACCGTGCCTGGGAGAAGCTCTTTGGTCTTACCCTGGCCGATGTGGCCGGCTACAACATGCTCGAAGACAGGCAACTGATTGAAAAGGGGATCATGCCCTACGTGCAAAAGGGATTTGCCGGTGACGCGACCACCATCCCGCCGGTCCTCTACGATGCTGCTCAGACCTTCGCCGCCGGTCGTGAATGCTGGACACAATCGTTTATCTACCCGGTCAAAGACGAAACCGGCTGCATCCGTGAAGTGGTGTTGATTCATCAGGACGTGACCGCGCTCAAGCGTGCCGAACAACTGGCAAGACAACAGACAGAAGCGCTCACCCGCACCCTGAGCTTTCTGGCCATAGAACCAGAACTCGACAAGTTTTTGGGGCAGGCACTGAAAACGATTACCGAACAACTGAATGCGCCCTCCTCGACCTTGTGGTTCTACAACCCCGCCACCAATGTCATTACTTTGCACATGGGCTGTTATGACAGCCGCATCTTCCCAGGCACGGTCAAAACGGGCACACGAGACAATGCGGTGATCGCCTACGATGTCCACGATTGCACGCTATGGAACGAACTCGTACGCACTCAGCAACCCATAGCAAAGACCCTGGACGAATTTACTTGCAATTCGCAGCTCAGCGACCACTACCCCTGGCTCACAGCCCAAAAGATTCAGTCGATTTTAATGGTTCCCCTACTGGTCGATCAGCAAATCATCGGGGTTCTATCTGTCCACAATACTGAGCGCACCTATTTTTTGCCCGAGGAAACAGAACTTGCCCAGGCCCTCGCCCAACAGGCAAGCCTCGCGGTTCAACTTACCCATCTTGCCGAGCAGGCCCAGCAATCGGCAGTCATTGAGGAGCGCAACCGTCTGGCCCGCGAGATCCACGACACCCTGGCCCAGGGTTTGACAGGCATTATCGTTCAACTCCAGGCAGCCGAGGACGTCCACACCGCCGACCCCGAGGACAGACAGGCCCATATCGACCGGGCGCGCACACTGGCCCGCGAGAGTTTGATGGAGGCGCGGCGCTCCGTGCGTGCCTTGCGGCCTCAGGCCCTCGAAGCCGCCGACCTGTACGGAGCACTGAGCACCCTCATCCAGCAGAAGACTGCCAGCACCGGCATCGAGATGGACTGCCAAATCCTCGGTACACCCGATCTGCTGCCCGAGGAGGTCGAAAACCACTTGCTGCGCATTGCCGGGGAAGCGATTACCAATACGCTCAGACACGCGCAAGCAACCAGGATACGTTTAGAACTGGCCTACGAGAACGGTCGGGTCCGCCTCAGCGTGCAGGATAACGGGCTGGGATTCGACCCCGATCTGCCCGTACTGGGTGGATTTGGTCTGATTGGTATGCAGGAGCGAGCCCAGATCATCGGCGCACAGCTGACGATCACCAGCCGAACCGAGGGAGGAACCATAGTTACAGTCGTGGTAGCTCTCGATGAGGCACCGCCAATATGAGCCCCGAACCGATTCGCATCTTGATCGCTGATGATCACCCGGTCGTGCGCCAGGGCCTTGCCGCTATGATCGCCCGTCAGCCCGGCATGACCGTGGTTGCAGAAGCGAGTAACGGGCGCGAGGCGGTGGAGTGCTTCCGAATCTACCAGCCCGATATTGCGCTTGTGGACTTGCGCATGCCCGAACTGGATGGGGTCGGAGCGATTGCCCTCATACGTGAGGAGTTTCCCTCCGCACGCATCATGGTCCTCACCACCTACGACACGGATGAGGATATTTACAAGGGATTGCGGGCCGGAGCGATGGCTTATTTATTGAAGGACGTACCGGTATCTGAATTGGTGGAGGCGATCCACGCGGTCAATGCAGGCCATAAGCGTATCCCCCAGGAAGTAGCCTCCAAACTGGCCGAGCGCCTCAACACTTTACAGTTGACCGGCCGCGAACTAGAAGTTCTGCAACTGGTCGTGGCCGGGAAAAGCAATCGGTCCATTGCCGAAAACCTGCACATCGGCGAGGGGACCGTCCGCGCCCACCTCAACAACATCTTCTCGAAACTCAAAGTCAACGATCGGACTCAGGCAGCCACGATTGCTATCCGGCGCGGCCTAGTTCGCCTCGAATGATAGGTGCTTGCAATGCCTCGACCCGGTGAGCGACCCTGGTCAGGATCGGGTAGTTACGACTTCTTGCGGGCGGGCTCCACGACTGTGCCCTCGCGCACGGCATCGGAAGGGTTGCTCACCAGTTGCTCGTTCCCCCTCAGCCCACCGGTCACTTCGACCTCCTCCCCCAGGTCACGCCCCAGACGGATACTGCGAAAACGGACGCGATTGTCTTCAAGTACAGCTACCTGCGGTCCGCGGCCCGCGATGACCAGCGTGCTGGCCGGGATGAGCAGGGTTGGACCGCCGGAGGGAAGCGTGAACTTTACCTGGGCGTACATACCCGCGAGCAAAGCTCCGTCCGAGTTTGGTAGCCGGACCTCGGTGCGCAGGGTCCGTGCAGACGCATCGAGCGCCCCGGCTGTGCGGGCAACCCGGCCTGTGAAGACACGCCCCGGATACTCCTGGACCTCGACCCGCGCCACCTGACCGGGTTTAATCGCACGTACAAAGTTCTGGGGCACGTTGACAAAGATCCGTAGCGTATCGGTACTCGCAATCCGAAATAGACCCGGCGTGGTGTTGCCCGCCGTAATGAGAGCACCGGTGTCGGTGTTGCGCTCGGTAATTACGCCCGCAAAGGGAGCAGTGACGTTGCGGAAATCTTGCAAGGCGCTCAGGCGGCGAATATTGGCCGTACTTGCCGTGAGGCTCGCCTCGCGAGCGGCCACCTCGGCGGCACGCACATCGTAGGCCGAGCGGCGTTCTTCGGTGTCCTGTTCTGAGACGGCTCCCTGCTCGCGGAGG
>JACMIX010000009.1 GCA_014380935.1 Gloeobacterales cyanobacterium ES-bin-141
ACGGATACAGACGGAGATATAGGTAGGGGCACGCTGCTGCGTGCCCTTACAGATGCTTGCAGGAGGTCAAACTATTTTTGTGAAGTTGCGTTTTTCATGCTCGGCTACTTAGGTATCCATTTAGCCGTGCCCGTTCTCCCAACGGCTCCCGATTTAAATCAGGGCGACCCTAGGGAAGCTGGCGATAAACGGCTGTGTAGGTCGTGTTGGGGACGGGGGTCTGAATGGTGTGGGTAGCCGCACCACCGTCAGACCAGTTGACAAACTGATAACTGATGTCGCCGCGCTGCTGGGTGGCAGGGGCACCGAGCGTCCGGGTAGCGCCGGTTACACCGATGACCGACTCCGGTGCCACGAGCGGCTGCCCGTCAAGGGTGAGCTGGAGTCCGGGCGGACTCGTCTGGAATGCAAGGCGTGTGCGGCGCGGACGGATGTCGCGTGTCAGGACGCGGCTCAGCCCCGAGGAGTCCTTGACCGTCAGTTGTACCCGGTAGAACACGTCGGCTGAGGTCTCACCCGTCTTCGGAATCTGGAACGTACCGCGCTTTACACCGTTGACCGGCCCCAGCAATGGATGCGTATGCTCGTCATGGTGAAAGATCACCGACCAGCTGAAGGCACTTGCGGGCAGGGAACCGTCCTCCTTGTCGGTGCCGATGGCGGCGAAGGAGACAGTGGAGCCTGCACTGTAGCGATAACGGTCGGGCCGCGTGATCTTGGCCGTGGGCAGGTTGCTGCCGGAGGTGACGCTGATGGTCGTAGAGCTTGAGGCCCCGAGCGGGTCGCTTACGCTCAGCGAAGCTGTGTACTGGCCTGTCTGATAGACGTGGCTGACCGAGGGAGTGGTCGCAGTGGGCGCACCGTCACCGAAGTCCCAGATGTAGCTGAGCGCATCGTTGTCGGGGTCGCTACTCGAAAGAGCGCTGAAGTAGACGCGCAGGGGAGCATCACCGGCTGTGGATCTCGCCCGGATAGCAGCTGTAGGAGCGCGATTGGCCCCCCCGACGTAGGCGATGCGGTTGACACTGCCCGTGAAGAACGAGAGGTAATAGAGGCTTCCGTCCGGGCCGACCCGCAAATCGACCGGGCCAGGTACATCCGTGGCAAAGTCAAGTGCCTGGGTGTAGTCCTGAGCCGCCAGCCTGCGAATAAAGCCCAGGACGTAGTCTCCAAAGAAATAGCTATCGGCGTACTCCTGGGGAAACTGGTTTGCCTGGTAGAAGGCTCCACCGGCAATCGATGCCCCGGAGCCGTTGTGGTTGTAGGCGTATACGGGGTTTTGAAACGCGGGATTGGTCGAGTTGCCTTCTGCCTCGGGCCAGCCGTAATTTCCACCTGCGACCGCCCGGTTGACCTCTTCCCAGGTGTTCTGTCCGACATCGTTGACAAAGATCGTGCTGGTGCCGGACTGCATGGCGAAGGTAAAGGGATTGCGTAGACCAAGCAACCAGATTTCGCCGCGCGCATCGGGTGTCCCGACGAAAGGATTGTCGGCCGGGATGAGGTTTGGGTAGGCAGCCGGGTCAATGCGCAGCAGCTTGCCCGAGAGGGTTGCCAGAGACTGAGAATTGGTCGGATTGGCACCGCCGTCTCCAATCCCGACGTAGAGCTTCCGGTCAGAGCCGAAATGAATGGCACCACCGTTGTGGTTGCCCGCGTCCGAGGCAATGTCGTCGAGGAGTATGACTTCACTGCCTTCCTCGGCCAGGTTGGGATTGGTCGTACTGGCTGTAAACCGGCTCAAACGGTTTTTGATCGGAGCGGTTGCCCGTGTGTAGTAAACGTAGACGTAACGATTGGTAGCAAAATCAGGGTCGAAGGCAACGCCGAGTAGCCCACGCTCACTCTCACTATTGACCACCACACTCAAAAACGGTGTAGGCAGCAGACCAGTGCTGTCAATGACCCGCAAGTTGCCGCCCTTTTCGCACACAAACAGCCGTCCGTCCGGTGCAAACTCCATGGCCGTGGGTAGAGCGAGACCGCTGGTGAACTGTGTCTGCTCAAAACCCTCCGGCAACTCAATGGCACGAGCAGGTACCGCAGGCCACAACAACAGGGCGGAACACGCAAGTCCAACTGTCCATCTGGCCACTGAGAACGCTCTGAGCAATACCGACATTGCCTTCACCTATCCGGACGGCCCAATGGTATCAGGTACAGGCATCACGTTTCACAGACACTCAGCAAACTTAAGAATACAGGCGCTTGCCCAACAGCAGCTTGCGCGGACCAACCACCCACTCGGTCTCGGTGCGCTCCACCTCATAGCCCTGGGCAGAGTAGAGCTTGAAGGCTCCTGCATTACTCTCCATGACGTGCAACTTCAGACTCGATTGGTTCCACTCACGACCGACCTGCTCGGCTTCACTCAGCAACCGGCGGGCTACACCCAGCCGTCGCCAGGACACACCAACCGCCAGGTTGGAGACATAGAGCAAACGTTGCACAGCAAAGCTCGGCATCCACCAGGTTCCTGGCAGGCCGCGAATCGCCACCTCGACAGTGCCCGCGATCCGTGCATCGACAAGCGCAATCAAGCAACGGTAGTGGGCCGATGGCCGCGCCAGACGCCGCTCAAGCTCGCGCCCAAGGCTCGCCCGAATCCAGGGTTGGGCAAACTGGTTGAGCCCGACCGGCGGGTGGAAGGCCTCAGTCAGGATCTCTGCCACCATCGGAGCATCCTGTGCCCGGGCCGGGCGGACCGTGATCATCTGTTGATGGCCTTGTTGCAGTGCGATTTGGGTGATATCCGTAGAAGTCTATTGTTTTTCAATGTATTGCGACATCAATGCTAGCGGCTGATGTAGCTGACCTCGACAAAATGGCTGTGGCGACCCAGCCAGTCGGTGAGCGTTTTGACCCCCACGATCTCAAGGTTGCGGGGCATGGAGGTAGTCAGGTGGCGCTGGGCCATGGCCCCGAGTTCACCGGCTACCTGGGCCGATGTATAGGCCGCGGCAGCCGCTCCTAATAACTGGGGCAGGGGGCGGCGGGGCAAGAACATGCTCACACCCAGGCTCAAAGCGGCAGTCAGCACCATACCGACAGACAGGTTGGTGCCGCAACGCGGATGAACGGCAAGCCGCTCTTCGCCCTGGTTGAGACGCCGTAGTGCCTGGTGTGCAGCCCGCAGCAGGTCACCGGAATCGACCTGACCATGCACAAAAAAGCCCCGGTCCGTGGAGGCTCCCCCCAGGTGGATCTGGGTTTGCTCTGAGAGAACCCAGATAGTTGCGTGTTCGAGTGCGTGGACCTGGCGCACGTTTTCCCACAGGGACTGCGCGGCACTGAGCGGCCAATCCTGATGCTCGGTGAGAATCTCAGGTACGCGGACGTTGCTGGTCTGGGTCATGGCCGATTCCCGTCACAACCCTCAGTGTATTAAACGAATTGGTGGCTGTCAGGCTGGATGACGATTTCGTTCGGAACGCCCGGTGCCGGAACACTCAGGGCAAAAGCAATCGCATCGGCGGCGATCTCGGGCGTGAGCATCTTGTCGCGCTGGACACGCAAACCAGCGTTGTCCCAGAAAGGCGTGCTCACCCCTCCCAGGTACAACAGCGTGAACTTGATCGAGGTGCGCTTGAGGTCGAGGGCCATGGCCTTGGTCATGCCGGCCACCGCGTACTTGGAGGCGCAATAGGCCGCTCCCAATGCCATCGGGTGTTGACCCAGGATGCCGGGGATATTGAAAATGTGGCCTCCACTCTCCTGGCGGCTCATGACCGGTATAGCTGCCTGGCAACTCAGAAAGGTTCCTTTGAGGTTGACGGCCAGTTGGCGGTCCAGATCCTCTTCGGTCAAGCTCTGGATGGATTTAAGAATGCCGAGACCAGCCGCGTTGATGACCACGTCGAGCTGCTCAAAAAGAGACTCGGTCCTGGCGTAGAGGGCATCCACCCCGGCTTTGACCGTGACATCGGTCGGCACCGCCGCCGCCTCGGCCCCAAGCCCACGGCACTCCTCGGCCAGTGCTTCAAGCTGGTCCGGGCGGCGGGCGGCAAGA
>JACMIX010000527.1 GCA_014380935.1 Gloeobacterales cyanobacterium ES-bin-141
ATAAACTCAGGCTAACCTGAACAGAAAATACTCAGCAGTCAGCAGATGAAAGGGTTCGTTCGACACTTCCCAAGGGTAGCCATACCCCCAATATTACCCAGGACGGTTTCGCACCCAACCCCGCCCACCTGTAACAACTCTTGAAGACCCAACGTTGTCAGGGTTGTGACTTGAAGAACGCAGACCTCAGTAGAGCCGATTTAAAGAGTGCAAACCGGCATACTCAGTGAGCAGCTGATCCTCCGCCTTGAGCCTCGTGCGCTCGACATAGGGTTTCAACTCATCCCTCAGTAGGTCCAGGGCACGTTCGACGCGTTGTCGGTTGGTGATTGATACGGCAGTTTCTCCAAAAGGGTTGCTCAGGTATCTGGGTCTTCGACGGGAAGGTCTTTGAGTCCTGATTCCAACTGCTCGATTGTCGGCAGGCTGCCCTGCAAATGCTCAGGCAGGGACTCGGTGAGTTGGTAGGCCGAGACGCCGATAGGCTTGTTCAGGTCGCGCAGGGCGTATTCTGCAACCAGGCGATTCTCTGTGCGGCACAGGATAAGCCCGATGCTCGGCTGATCACCCTCGTGGCGCAACCGGTCGTCCACCACGGACAGGTAGAAGTTCATCTTGCCCGCGTACTCGGGCATGAACTTGCCCATCTTCAAGTCGATCACCACAAAACAGCGCAGTTTCAAGTGGTAGAAAAGCAGGTCGATGTAAAAGTCTTCCTCCCCAACTTCCAGATGATATTGACTGCCGACGAAGGCAAACCCTGCTCCCAATTCCAGCAGGAACTGGCGGATGTGAGCGAGCAGTCCCTTCTCTAGGTCCCGTTCGTGGGCATCCTGACCCAGGGTCAAAAAGTCGAAGTTGTAGGGATCTTTGAGCAGTTGCTGGGCGAGGTCTGATTGGTTGGGAGCTAGCGTGCGCTCAAAATTGGTGACTGCATTGCCCTGACGGTGGTAGAGACCACTGTCGATCTGTAATTCGAGGACGTTCCGCGACCAACCATTTTCGATCGTCTTGTGGATATACCATTCCCGTTCTCGAGCACTAGAAACTTTGTCCAGGATCCGGACGTTGTGGCCCCAGGGAATTTGTGCAACAAGCTGTTGCACAAATTGCTCGTCAGGGTAAATCTCGGCAAAAGTCCGCATGTACTTGAGGTTGCGAGGTGAGAAGCCCTTCATTTGTGGGAAGGCCGAGCGTAGATCCTGTGCCAGCCGCTCAATGACCTTCGTCCCCCAGCCCTGCAGTTGCTGGCGAACTAGAATCTCCCGGCCTATCTGCCAGTACAACAACACCAGTTCCCGGTTGACGGCCAGGGCGGCCCGCACCTGGGCAGTGCGGATGCGCTCTTTCAAATCGACAAGTAGTTGGTCGTATCCCTGCAATTCCACCGCGACCGCTCTCCTCAAGACAAGTTGATCTGCTCAGGTTCATTGTTGCCCGTTGACACCGCGAGTTCGGCAGTCCGAGGCCAGGAGATGACCAGGATATTGTAGGGGCCTACTTCGGCGGAGCGGTCCCGCTTCTCGCAAATGGCAAACAGGCGATGAGCAAGTTCGCGGGCAGTATCAGCATCTCTTTATGGTGTGGAATACAAAGAAACCTGAACTCTGGTCTTGTGCCAAAAAAGTACTTCAGGAAAAAACACAGACAGGGTACCCTTTGATGCCTGGCCGAGCTATGCGTCAAGTGTTGAAGCGAACGCTCCCGGTCGGTGTCAGTCGGGCAAATTCAGAATGTACCGCATTGCTGCCGCCTCGCCCTCCTGACGTCCCAGGCGCAACGCCTCTGCCAGCACCATCGTGCTCAACCCCGGCAGCAACCCGGAGCGCTCCACTGGCTCCAGGGGACACCCCTGGGCAGGGACACTGAATAGCAGCACCCGAGCGTCCTTGCTGTCTACCACCCAGTATTCTTCCACCCCTAACTGGGCATACAGTTCGCGCTTGACCGTGAGGTCGTCTTGCAAGCTGGTAGCCGCTACTTCTACGGCCAACGCTGGAGCCGGGGTGCTGTCCAGGTCGATGGGGCTATTGATCTGTCGGTCGGCTTTGTCTCCTCGCCCAGGTAATACGCCAGGTCCGGCTGCGCTTCCTGTTGACCGACCTTCCTGAGACTGATGTTGGTCAGCCCGCGTAGGCGTAAACCCCGGCCAAAAGCGTAGATGCTCACGATCTGGGCAACGAGATAGTTGTCTTCAGCGTGGGTGCGACCGACTGGAGACATCTCAATGCGCATCCAGCCGCGGTTGTAGTAGAACTTCGCCTTTTCCAGGGCAAGCTTGTCGGTCAGGACCAAGAAGCTGTCCCAACTGGCTCGCACCCATGCATCTCGCACAATTGCCGGTGTCTTCATCACATCGGGGCTCCATCTATCACCCGCTTTCTGTCCACATCATACTGGAGTGGCCTCAGCGCCGCGGGTTGAGTTTGAAGTGGTATAAGAAAACCGCTCAAGATCAAATCGAACTCAGCTTCGATGATTCGCTAGATAATGACCAAGATAGGAGGATAAATAACGATGTTGAATGGACTCAGAAAAATGGTTGTGGTTCAACCCGGTGGAATCGTAGAGGTGCAATCGCCAGAACTACCTGATGGGGCTACTGTTGAGGTGATTGTGCTGCTAGAACCTTTTAATCAGTCTCCGTCACAAGGTTTAAGTAAATTCATTGGGGCAGCACAGGAAAATTTTACATCTCCCGAAGAAGTGGATCAATTCATCCACTAGGCATGCGGATTTCGGGACCCGTGAATGCGCTACAAAGAGATCGCATCTACCTGGATACCGACATCAGAATCTAAGTTCTGAGAGGCTTTCCTACCTAACTATAGTTAAACTCGGTGTTACTACTGCGACTGATGAGAAGTAATAGTCATGCCCACCCCTGAGCAACTCCTGGCGTTTTTTCAAGATGCAGTGACCTTAAGCAACTTCTACGCCCCTATTACCCTCGTCCGCTTCGATGAGCGCACCAGTCGTATTGTTATGCTCGCTGCCAAATCCGACGATGACGAGTTACAAATTGAAATACTGCCGAATGGTAGGAGGATACAAAAATGACCCGCCCCGACTTCAACCGCATGGACCTGCACGAACTGAAAGCCTACATGCTGGCACACAGGGATGACATCGAAGCGTTCCATGCTTACATGGACCGAAGCGACACTGAGCGCCCAGTACTGGCCGTTCTCGAACCCGGCGAGTCGCTGACTGAGCAGGTGCTCGAAGAGGTGCTGAGGCGCAAGCGCGTTCGTGATGACGCTGCACACGGTGGGGAACAAACTCAGTGAATGTGCAAAGTATAAAAATCAGCGACTTCGTTGCTCAAATAGGTTCTTTTTATCCAAGCAGTAGTAAGCCGGATTTGCCTTGTTTCAGCTGACGCGAATTTGAATCACCCTTAGAGCACTCTCTTGAACGGGAAAAACAGGAGCAGTGTTCGGGTAACAAGACCTCACTATTTAACTTTCTCTAAAACACTTCAAGGGGTGACAGACAAGGCTAAGTGACGCTCAGCATCAGCCTTGCAGCCCTCAGCCCGCGTCGATAGTCCTTGGCTCGATTCGGGCAAACCCCTATCAACTTCTCCATCCACTCCGAGAAATACGCCACTCCCTCAGACCACGACAGACCATACTGTCCCATGCGAAACGTGCTGTGTCGGCCCAACTGTCGTTGCTTTTCCTGAGTCCTACCTGCATATCTGGACACCCGTGACCGGCTTTGTTGCGAGCCTTGAATCATTCCTATGCTCCAGCCCACGGCTGCGAGCAACAACACCCGCATCATCCGCTCCCAACTCACACGCACTTCCTCCAGATGGTAGCCGCCGGACTTGAGGTCTTTGTGCCACACTTCGATGCCCCAACGTTCGCCATACAGACGAATGGTCGCCTTGAGACTTTTCTGGTCCGTCAGAAGATACCAGCCTTCTCCCGGTTGCACATCCCGCACTTTCTCGGCCCAATAACACGCGACATTGAAGGGAGCAAACCCGCGATTATCTCTATGTTTTGTGACCCGAACGCCCTGGAAAAATAGTGACATGCCAGGCTTGAGGTCTAAAGACTTCAAAGATTGAAAAGTGTGACCATCCGGCTGAATATGTTCGCTGACTTTCAAGCGTAAGCAGAAGCCGACTTCGCGGCTGCGCAACCAATCGGCTAACTTGACGCTACAGAACTCCCGGTCACCCAACAAGACGATACGGTACTCGGACAGCAAGCAAAGAACGGGTGATAGCAATAGTTGCTGGTCCTCAAAGTCGCTGTTGCCTGTGTGGTCGAGCAAAGTCCAATTGAGGGGAAGTGCATGTCGGTCCCAGACCAGGACGACAGACAGAACGTTGTAGTGCCACCAGGTGGTACGGTCGAGGGCGAGTTTGAGTGTGCAGCGGGGCGGAAAGTAAGTGTTCAGCAAGTAGAGAACAACCGGGAACCAGGCTTCAAAAACGTTGAGGATATCGAGGGTCAAAAAGCGTTGGAGCGCCCGCTTGCGGCTGTCGGCCGTGATGGGAAGAGGCAGAGCTTGGGAGAGTTTGCCGGCACAGAGGTGTTTATGGGTCTGGAGGGTGCGGATGATTAGGCACAGAAGTATGTACTGCTTGGGTGAGAGGAGATGAGTGAAGAAGGTCTGGTAGAATTGAGGCATCTTTTTGTTTAGGGTGGACTCGGGCACAGTTCCGGGTCCACTTTTCTATATAGCGATGCCTGGAGTGCTTGTCCAGTCCTGCTTTGAGCCTTCTCTGTCACCCCTTGAACTAAAACACGAAAAGTGCAATGAGCTAGTTTACCTACATTGGAAGGTATGAAGAGAGCCTTCTGAAGACGAAGTTGAAGTTGATGGAGTAGATTTCTCAAGCTTCGCCACTGCGCAAGCTCCGTGGCTCCGCTCGAGCATTACCTCCTCCACGAGCAATGAGCTATTTCCACCATACCCGACTACCGTCGCTCCTGCTCTCACCCTCTCCAGGGTGCCGTACTATCCGTATGGCACAGAAGCGGTTTCGCGGGCTTAATGCTATTTCTTTATGCCTTGTGTGTCTGTCGTGGGGACGTTGGCCTTTTGTCCAGCCTGCCGCTGCCCAATAGGGGATTCGTCAAATTGGCGTTGAAAGTCGGCTGTGATGGCCTGCAACTCGGCATTGATGGTGTGCAACTCAGCCGCACTTTGGTGCAGGGCATCCAGGTAGCGCTTGCGGGCCTCGGGGTC
>JACMIX010000528.1 GCA_014380935.1 Gloeobacterales cyanobacterium ES-bin-141
CCCTGAGTTCGCCTTCTTGTCGTCCTTCTTGTCGTCCCTTTTGAAGCGTCTGTTCTTCCCAGGCAATATAGGCAGATGAGAGGTTCATGATTAGCTCCTGCTCCTCGGGCGTAAGGTCCGGTAGTTGCTCTGTTCTAATTCTCTACCCACTAATCAGTTTTAGGGCCAAATCGCGCAGGGGGTCCTCCTCGGGCAGTGCCAGTATCTCAGCAATCGCCTGCTGCTGGACTGTGCCCCTGCCCAGGACTCGCAGCCAGAGTGTCTCGCGTCCGGGGAGTAGTTGATGAACAGCAACCAGGGCCGTGCGCCAGCCTGAATCGAGCCAGTACACACCAGGCCCCCAGGCTTGGGACGCTTGGGCACCGAAAGCAGCTAGAAGCGCCTGGGAGATAGTCGGTCCCACCACCCAGAGCATTTCATAGTCGTGCTCTTTGAGCCCTTGGCCTGAGCGCCTGGCCTGCCGTTGTCGTTCGCCGTGCTGGATGAGCAGTCGCAGGACACATGCACGGACGTCATCTTGGGCCGGGGGATTGC
The DNA here is from genome assembly GCA_014380935.1 of Gloeobacterales cyanobacterium ES-bin-141. Taxonomy (GTDB): domain Bacteria; phylum Cyanobacteriota; class Cyanobacteriia; order Gloeobacterales; family Gloeobacteraceae; genus JACMIX01. The sequence goes on from JACMIX010000528.1 coordinate 535, forward strand.
GGTAAGGCTCGATAAGACACGCGCTCGCAGCGATGCGGCCAAGCAATCCGAGGGATTGTCTATCTGCTGCTTTTTCTGTTAGGGGTAGGAAGAGAAGGTCAATCTTACGGACTTCGCTGGTGACGTTGACCTCAGTTTTGGCGAGCCCGACGGTTTGAAGCAGACCCGCGAGAAGTTCTTTGGCGAATTGGTCGTGTCTTGTCCTGCTCAAGATTCATCTCTTACGGTAGGTGTTCCTAAGGGCAGGGGACCTCGACACCGAGATTGCCCTTGATAGGTTGGTATGACTCATGGCAGCCACAAGTTGAGCCCGTGGCCGGTGTTTGGAACGAACCAAGTCTGAGCGGGATTTGATAGCAGAGGTGTATAGATATGGGCAATTGCTGCACCAGAATCAGTTGCTGACCGTGAAAGTCGAGGTAAGAGTGCGGAAGGTACCGTCCGTGCGGGCAAAGGTTGCCGTGATGGTGTGCTCTCCATTAGTAAGTGTGCGCATGTCAAAGGCGTTGGCCGTGTTGACTGTGCCACTGGCAAAGTCGAAGGGGGCCGCCAGTTCTGTCTGGATGTAACATCGCTTCACTCCCCGAAAATTGATGGCCTCCTAGACCTTGCGGATCGGGCCTGGGTAGCATGCCACCACAGGATCACAAGTTATCAAGAGAATCCCCTCGACGATTGCCTGCGCAACCAGAAGCCGATCAAACGGATCTTTATGCAGGTTGGGTAAGTGTCCCACGGCTAAGGTATGCTCGCTACTGATTGGTAGCTCTGTATAACCGTTATCCAGTAGCCCGCGCCGTAGCAGATGTGGATCCACCTTGAAGTCTTCACGACCAAGGCTGTTCTTGATCGTTACCTCCCAAGTGCTCGCCGCGCTGAACAACAGTTCATTGGAACGATCGTCGATGAGGGCGGCTGCCTCAACCGATAGCTTCGTCGAACATACGTCCGACCCCGCAGCCAAAAGGAGCAGATGCGTGTCGAGTAGCAGTTTCACGCATTCCCGCCAAACAGTTGCTCGATCTCAGTACTACCCATGCGATCAAAGTCTTCCGGTACAACGATATGACCGGCCAAAAAACCTCGCCGCTTCATCTGAGACGGCTCCGGGGCATGCAGGGCTATAACCTTCACCATTGGCTTACCAGCTTTAGCGATCACAAAGGACTCCCCCCTGGCAGCTAGATCCACCAGCCGAGATAACTGTGTTTTCGCTTCGTGGATATTGAACACCCGCATGGCAGTCCTCAGCTAAGCTTAGTTTAATAGACTTAGTTTATTGTAGGGGCGGTGTTGAAAGGGGGGCAAGAACCCATGCGATGGGCGTTGCCTCTGTTCGTGGCGGACAGATAAGTCCGCCACGACGAAGGACAAGCGGCTCCTACTCAGTTGTTAACGGTGAAGGTCGAGGTGATGGTGCGGAAGGTACCGTCAGTTCGAGCAAAGGTTGCTGTGATGGTGTGGGTGCCGTTGGTGAGGGCGCGGCTGTCAGAGGGATTAGCCTTACTGCCCGAGGCGCCGGATAGGTCGAAGGGGGCCGCGAGTTCGGTGCGGAAGGACTCACCGCTCCGGTCCGGGTCATCGATGAAGAAGCGCACACGCAGGAAGTCCGCGTCCTTGCCGCTCGCAAAGACATAGACATCGCCTGAGACGGTTTGTCCTGCGAGGGGAACCGGGTTGGAGCGGTCGGGTGAGAGGCTCAGTTGCAAAGTGGGTGTCGTACTCTGCAACGTCGCCACGGTGTCGGAGCTAGGGCTTGTCGTGGCGAGGTCGAGGTCGCCGTCCTCATCCAGGTCTCCCACCGCAATAGAATTAGGACCACCTTCATTAGCAAAGTCTTGAGGTGTAGCGAGGGTACCGTCGCCGTTGTTCTTTAACACAGATACGGTGTTGCTTCTTGAGTTGGCTGCGGCAACGTCGAGGTCGCCGTCCCCATCGAGATCTCCAATTGTCAGAGAGTAGGTACCATCATTGGAGGGGTAAGAGTCTCCTATATAGAAGGTTTGCCCTCTAAAGGTGCCATCGCCGCCGTTCTTGAACACGGTGACAGAACCGGTAGAGAAGCCGTTGTACACATTACTGGTGTTAGCCGTGGCGAGGTCAAGATCGCCGTCTCCGTCCAGGTCCCCAGCCTCGATGTCAAAGGCAAGGGAAGCACCAAAGTCCTGGCGACCACCAAAGTTGCCATTGCCGTCGTTCTTCAACACGGTCAGGTAACTGAAGAAGTATCTGAAGCCACTATTGTTTGCGATAGCAAGGTCGAGGTCGCCATCTCCGTCGAGGTCGCCAATTGTGATGGAGGTGGGATAAGCTCCAGAGGGAAAGTCCTGAGGCTCAGCGAAGGTACCGTTGCCGTTGTTCTTCAACACGGTCACGTAGCCTACGTATCTGGAATTGGTGTAGCCAGCCCCGTATGTCGTGACGAGATCGAGGTCACCATCTCCGTCTATGTCCCCGATGGTGATTTCGAAGGCAGACTTTCCGGTAGTAAAGCTTTGAGCCGCGGCAAAGGTACCGTTACCGTTGTTCCTCAGCACGGAAACGGTACTCTGAAAGCCAGGATAAACATAATCACCGATATTAACCGTGGCGAGGTCGAGATCGCCGTCCCCATCCAGGTCCCCAACAGTGATGGATGTGGGATAGTCTCCAACAGCCAAGGTCTGAGCATTAGCAAAGGTGCCGTTGCCGTTGTTCTTCAAGACAGATACGGTATTGACGAAGTCAGGATAACTACCGCCGATATTAACCGTGGCGAGGTCAAGGTCACCGTCTCCATCCAGGTCGCCAACTACGATAGAGCGGGGACCGTCTGCGGTAGCAAAGGTCTGAGGGGGCAGGAAGCTCACCTGCGCCTGAACCGGGGCAGTAGACAGGGCCACCGTTGCCGCCAGACCCAGGAGTGCAGCGTTTGTCGTCATGCCCATCCGCTTAAGATGCAATGACACCGCTCCCGTTTCAAGAGGCGCACTGACAACCTGACTCAATCTCAGACACAACCGGCTCAAGCTCGTTTGCACACCTGACCAGTACACACTCAGGCGCAAAGCTGCACGACTCACTCGCATGGGGTTCTCCAGAAAGGGTAGGGGTAGCACTAAGAACTGGAACACGGCTTAAGAGTAACTGTAAAAACTGTTACACCCGTGTATCTCAGATCACCTGGAGGGTAGATCGTTGTAGGAGGTGCTTGCTTGTCAGGGCGCGGCTAGCGGGGTAAAGCTGCGTGACTGCTCACGTAAAGCGTCTGCCTATCTGTGCGAGGTCAAGGTTACCTCCACTGATGATGATCCCGATTCGGGCCTCCGATGCTGAGACTACACCTTCGAGCAGCGCCGCCATTCCCAGGGCACCGGCGGGTTCAGCGACAATCTTCAGGCGCTCCATTAAAAAGAACACCGCCCGTACAATTGCGTCCTCCGAGACCGTCACCATGTCATCGACGTAGTGAAGCACGAGTGGAAAGGTGAGCCTGCCAAGTGATGGGGTCCGTACACCGTCTGCGATCGTATCGGGGTTATGAACGGTGTGCAGAGTTCGGGTGCGAAAGGAACGGGTCGCATCGTCTGCTCGTTCGGGCTCTACCCCGATAACGCGGCAGGTGGGCGAGAGCGCCCTGGCCGCAATGGCGGAGCCCGATAACAACCCGCCGCCCCCACAGCAGACCACGAGCATGTCGAGTGGCCCGACTGCTTCGATCAACTCCTTAGCTGCCGTACCCTGACCGGCGATGACATCCGGGTGGTCGTAAGGTGGGATGACAACGAGGCCGCGCGCGTCTGCTACCTCTCGCGCAAGGGCTTCGCGCGTCGTCCGGGTCCGGTCGTACAAGATAACTTCGGCACCATAGCCGCGGGTTGCCGCCTGCTTCACAGCCGGGGCGTCATCGGGCATCACGATGACGGTTGGCATAGTGAGCATTCTGCCTGCCAGGGCCACCGCCTGGGCATGGTTGCCGGAGGAATAGGCAAGGACGCCCTGTTGCTTTTGGGCAGTGGACAGTTGTACCAGGGCGTTGTAGGCCCCGCGAAACTTAAAGGCACCGGCGCGCTGGAAGTTTTCGCACTTGAAGAAGACCTGGCTGTTGGTAAGGGCATTCACAGTGCTCGAAGTCAGCA
>JACMIX010000529.1 GCA_014380935.1 Gloeobacterales cyanobacterium ES-bin-141
ACGAAGGCAACCTCACGCCCAAGCAGGTCGAGTTCGCCCGCACGATCCTTGGCTCCGGCCACGACCTGCTGCGCCTCATAAACGACGTGCTGGATCTATCTAAAATCGAATCCGGCAATTTCACCATTTCCGTGGCCGACGTCCGCCTCAAGGATTTGGTCGAAAACGTGGACCGGACCTTCCGTCACATCGCGCAGGAGAAGGGCATCGATTTTATCTTCGACCTGGCTCCAAACCTGCCAGAGATGATTTGCACCGACGAACAGCGTCTCGACCAGGTCTTGAAAAACCTCGTCTCCAACGCCTTGAAATTCACGGATCGAGGGCAGGTCTCCTTCAAGGTTGCCGCCGTCGAATCCGGCTGGAGCCATGATCGATTCCTCCTTAGCGGGGCCACCAGCGTGCTGGCATTCACCATCACCGATTCGGGAATCGGAATCCCCGAGGAAAAACAGATGGTGATTTTCGAAGCCTTTCAACAAGCGGACGGCAGTACCAGCCGCAAGTACGGCGGTACCGGCTTGGGCTTGTCAATCAGCCGCGAAATCTCGAAACTGCTGGGCGGGGAGATCCATCTGGTAAGCCGACCGAGCGAAGGGAGCACCTTCACACTCTACCTACCGCTTAACACCGAACTTACGAACAGCGACGGGACACCGGCCATCGACACGGGTAACGGCGGCGGTAGCAACGGCATGCGCAGCCACGCCCTGACCGAAGTGCAAAAATTGAGTTCCCGCTACTCGGTGGTGAGCGAAGACCCGAGCCCGCAATTCAGCCTCCGGGTCCGCGAAGAAATCAGTGATGACCGCGGCGAAATTCAATCGGGCGACCGAGTATTGCTCATCATCGAGGACGATGTTCACTTCGCCCACGTCCTGCTCGATATGGCCCGCGAGCAGGGGTTCAAAGTTGTGATTGCCCTGCGTAGCGAGACCGGTCTCACCCTGGCCCGCGAACTGAAGCCAGCGGCGATTATCCTCGACATCCGCCTACCGGATGCCGACGGTTGGACGGTGCTTGACCGGCTCAAGCACGACCCCGACACGCGCCACATCCCGATCCACATCTTCTCGGGCGAGGAAGTGCCCCGGCGCGGTCTGCAACTGGGGGCGCACTCCTACATGACCAAGCCGATCACCAGTGAACTGCTCACCGAGGCGCTCAACAATATGCGCCGCTTCGCGGATCGCAAAGTGCGCAAGTTGCTCGTGATCGAGGACGACGAGTCTCAGCGCCACAGCATCATCGAACTGGTAGGCGGCGGCGATGTCGAGACAATGGCGGTCGCTACCGGCCAGGAAGCGCTTACGGCGCTCGAAACCGGCGAGTTCGACTGTGTCGTGCTCGATCTAGGACTGCCGGATGTGCGCGGCAACGAGCTCATTGAGCAGATCAAGCAGCCCGTGCGCCAGTTGAACCTGCCCGTGATCGTCTACACCGGCCGGGAACTGACCCGCGAGCAAGAAACCGAACTGAAGCGATTTGCGGAGGTAGTGATCGTTAAGGGCGAGCGTTCCGAAGAACAGTTGCTCGACGAAACAGCACTCTTCTTGCACCGCGTCCAGGCTGACCTTCCGGCACCGCAGCGGTTGATTCTAGAGCAATTGCACCGGATCGATCCGCTCTTGCGGGGCAAGAAAGTGCTGATTGTCGACGACGACGTGCGCAACATCTTCGCACTCACCTCGATTCTCGAACGTCAGGAAATGCACGTGCTCTATGCCGAGAATGGTCACGACGGCATCGCCGTCCTCGAAAGCGACCCCCATGTTGACGTAGTCCTTATGGACGTGATGATGCCTGGAATGGACGGCTACCAGACAATGCAGGCAATCCGCGAGCGACCGGTCTACCTGGATCTGCCGATCATTGCACTCACGGCCAAAGCGATGGTCGGGGACCGCGAAAAGTGCATCGACGCGGGGGCCTCCGACTACATCACCAAGCCCGTTGACATCGAGCAATTGTTCTCGCTGTTGCGGGTCTGGCTGCACCACTAAGTTTTCTGTTCGAAGAGTGATGGTTAGTTATGGCATCCGAGAAAGTGAACGTCCTGCTCGTGGACGACCGCCCAGAGAACCTGCTGGCGCTCGAGGCAACCCTGGACCGCCTCGGGCAAAACTTGGTCAAGGCGCACTCCGGGGCGGAAGCGCTACGGTGTCTTTTGCACCAGGACTTCGCCGTGATCTTGCTTGACGTTCAAATGCCTGAAATAGACGGCTTCGAGACCGCTGCTCTTATCCGCCAGCGCGAGCGCTCGCGCCACACGCCAATCATCTTCCTCACGGCCTTTAGCGCCTCCGACAAGCTGATCTTCAAGGGCTATTCGCTCGGTGCGGTCGATTACCTGGCCAAACCGCTCGATCCGGAGATTCTATTTTCAAAGGTAACGGTCTTTGTCGAGCTGTTTAAAAAAAACGCTGAAGTGAAGTCCCAGAGGGCCGAGCTCGCAAGCGTCAACAGCGAGTTGCAGCAAAGCGAGCAGCGCTTGCAGGACTTCCTCGACAACGCAAGCGACCTTATCCAGATCGTCTCGCCGGAGGGCCGTTTTCTCTTCGTCAACTGCACCTGGCGAGAGGTGCTCGGTTACCGCAGCGAGGCTCTGGAGAACCTGAATTGCTTCGACATTATCCACCCCGACTGCTGCAGCAATTTCACTGAGGCGATGCGCCTGGCTCAAAAAGACCGTCGCAATCACTGGCTTGAGATGACCTTTCTGAACCGCTCCGGCGACTCTGTCGCTGTCGAGGGCAGCCTCAACTGCCAGTTCGAGAACGGCCGACCCAAGGCGATCCGCTGCATCTTTCACGACACCACCGAACGCAAGCAAGCGGAGGCGGCGCGTGTCCAGATGTTTCAGGAGCAGGTGGCCCGTCAGCAGGCGGAGACGGCCAACCGGATGAAGGACGAATTTTTGGCGATGGTCTCCCACGAGTTGCGCACACCGCTTAACTCGATGCTCGGCTGGTCGCAGTTGCTCAAATCCCGCAAGCTCGATGAACATACCCAGACCCGCGCTCTCGATGCAATCGAGCGCAACGCCCGTGCTCAGGCCCAACTGATTGAGGACCTGCTCGATATTTCGCGGATCGTCTCGGGCAAATTGCACCTGAAGGTGGAACCGGTCGATCTGGCTACCGTCGTCGAAGCGGCCCTCGACGCCGTGCGTCCATTGGTCGAAGCCAAATCCCTCGCCCTCGAAGTGAAACTAGAACAGATCACCGGGTCAATTCAGGGTGATGCGAACCGGCTTCAGCAGGTAGTGTGGAACTTGCTCACAAACGCGATCAAGTTCACCCACAAAGGTGGGCAGATCTGGGTACAGCTTGTCCAGCACCCTTCGCAGGTCGAACTGGTCATTAGCGACAGCGGCCAGGGGATCCGGGCAGAATTTTTGCCCCATATTTTCAAGCGTTTCCAACAGGCCGACAGCACCAGCACCCGCGCCCACGGAGGGCTCGGGCTCGGGTTGTCGATTGTTCATCACCTCGTCAAGCTGCATGGCGGCGGGGTCGAGGCAAGCAGCGCGGGTGAGGGGAAAGGTGCTACTTTCCGCATCCAACTGCCGATCAAGGCGGTGTATTTGGTTGCGGACAACGATCTGAGGCCACTGGAATCGCGGGCACCGCTCACCCTTGAGACCGACGCACGCTTGGTGGGCCTACGCATTCTGGTCGTTGACGATGAGCCGGACGCGCGAGAGTTCGTGACCACGGTGCTCAGCCATTGTGGGGCGGAGGTAACGGCTACCGGGTCTGTCGCCGAGGCAATGGCGGCGATCGAGGCGGCGGATATTTTGGTAAGTGATATCGGCATGCCAGGTGAGGACGGCTACGCACTCATCCGCAAAGTCCGCGCCCTGGGCAAAGCGATCCCGGCTATCGCTCTCACCGCTTACGCCCGCACCGAGGATCGCACTCAGGCCTTGCTGGCGGGTTTTCAGATGCACGTCCCCAAACCGGTCGAACCAGCCGAATTGATTGCGGCGGTAGCCAGTTTGGCGGAGCAGCGTATACGCGTTTAAGCCGACCTAAACGACTATGCGCACAAGACCCCAGACAACTTATACAACATCTATCAATGGCGTCAGGACGCTTCTCGAAGCTGTCTACAACCACAATTTTGATAACCTAATGAGTGGGTCGGACGCCCTGTCCGTCCGAGACTGCCAGGTGGACGAGAGCTACTTACAAGAAGGCTTTTATGCGACGTCGGGACGTGATCAGGTTAATGGGGGGTGCTCCTCTCGTATTTTTAGGCGACAGGCTGCAGGCAGCTGACCTGTCCAAGAAGTTCTTTGCGGACGCGGAGGCGGCTGAGGAGTTGTGCAACATCGCCCTCAAAGCGGCCAAAGCAGCCGGGGCGGACTACGCGGATGTGCGGCTCATCAGCGTCCGTGAACAATCACTGCTTGCCCGCAACGACCGTCTGCTCAACTCAGCCGACGAGGACAACTACGGTTTCGGGGTCCGCTGCCTCTACAAGGGTGCCTGGGGCTTTGCCAGTTCGAGCATCGTTACCCCTGACAATATCGAGGACACCGCCCGGCGGGCCGTGGAGATTGCCAAAGCAAGCGCGCTTGTTACTTCCGCGCCCGTAGCGCTTGCAAACGAGCCTGCTCACCGCGACAAAGCCGTTACCCCACGGGTAGTAGACCCCTTTGGTATTCCCCTTGAGCAAAAGGCGGCGATTTTGCTCGCCGCCAATGAGCAGATGCGCAAAACGCCCGAGCTGAAAGTAGCCACGGCCCGCATGCGCTTCATCCAGACCGACAAGTTCTTTGCCTCGACCGAAGGCTCGTTCATCCAGATTGACAGCCTCATCTCTACCGCCGGGATCGCAGCCCAGTGTGCGGGCAACAACGACCAGCAGTCGCGCGAGTACGAGATCTTCCCGCGCCACGCGGGTTGGGAGTACATCTTAAAGGGCGACCTGCTTGCCGAGGCACCTCGCGTGGCGAAGGAAGCCCGCGCAAAACTCACGGCCACCCCCGGCCCGGTCGGCAAGTACGACCTGGTGCTCGACGGGCGCAATCTGCACCTGACCATTCACGAATCGGTCGGTCACCCGACCGAGCTGGACCGCGTGTTGGGCTACGAGGCAGACTACGCCGGGACCAGTTTTGCCACTACCGACAAACTGGGCAAGTTCAAGTACGGCTCTAAATTCATCAATCTGGTGGCGGACAACACCTACCCCGAGGGACTGGCCTCGACCGGTTACGACGATGACGGCGTGGCCTGCCAGAAGTGGGATATCGTCCGTGAGGGCGTGCTGGTTGGCTACTCCACCAACCGTGAAGTGGCTCCTCTGATTGGCGAGAAGCGCTCCAGGGGTTCTTCACGTGCCCAGGGCTGGGACGCGGTGCCGATCGTGCGCATCGCCAACGTCGGACTTGCACCCGGATCAGGTACACCCGAGGACCTGATCCGCGATGTCAAAGATGGCATCTACATCGAAGGCGACGGTACGTTCTCAATCGATCAGCAGCGACTTAATTTCCAGTTCGGGGGCGACATGTTTTACCGCATCCGCAATGGCGAAAAGGCGGAAGTACTCAAAGATGTCATCTACCGCGGCGTGACCTCGCAGTTCTGGGGCAGTTGCGACGGGGTAAGCGGACCCGAGCACTGGCAGCCCTGGGGTGTACTCACTTGCGGCAAGGGCCAGCCCAGTCAGGCGGGACGG
>JACMIX010000068.1 GCA_014380935.1 Gloeobacterales cyanobacterium ES-bin-141
AAGAGCTGTCCGGGCATCGACCGGATAGTTACCCATGATGAACCACAACCCACCGGCTTTGACGTGCATGCGCCGCTGATGAGCCTGCCTTACCTGTTGGACACGGACCTGGAGAGCATTCCAAATGACGTTCCTTATTTGTATGCACCTGACGACCCCCACTTGCCCGAGGATGTGCAAACCCGGTTGAGTAACGCTCCCGGATTAAAAGTGGGTCTGGTCTGGACTCCCGGCCTTCTAGCTGAAAACGCCCGCAAGCGCTATTGTCCACTTGCCCACTTCGAGCCTGTACTTGAGGTGCCGGGGGTATCTTTCTTCTCGCTCTACAAGGGGGAGCGGGTCGAAGAACTTGCTCCTTACCGGGAGCGGGTGTTTGATGTGGGTTCGCACTGCACGGACTTCGCCGATACAGCCTGGGCGATTGCGCAACTGGACCTGGTCATCACCGTAGACACGGCGGTCGCCCACCTGGCCGGGGCGATGGGCAGGCCGACCTGGGTTTTGTTGCCGTTTGTGCCGGACTGGCGGTGGTTGCTCGAACGGGAGGACAGTCCCTGGTACCCGACGGCCCGGTTGTTCCGCCAGCCGTACCGGGGAGCGTGGGCACCCGTGCTCGAGCAGGTGGCGGCAAGTTTGCACCAGGCGCGCGAGGCATCCGGTCGGTCAGGCTTGTCCCACCATGAGCACTCTCCTACACGCGATATCCATGGCGAACATCCTCGTTGAAGGCTGGCGTTTCCTCGCGCACTCCTACGCGGTCGTCAACCAGTTTCAATGCCTGGAGATGCTCAAGCGTCCTGGTCTCAAGCTTTTCCACCGGGACGTCCCTTTCTACCTGCCCACGTGGAGACCGGTAGACGGCCTGTTCGACAAAGTGAAGGAAACCGCACTGCGCGGCATTAAAAGTCCGCCCCCGGGTCTGGTTGCCGATGCTGCTTTTCGAATCGCTTTTCCCTACGATCTCAAATCTTCCACGGCGCGGACGGTCGTCTTCGCCACATCGGAATACCAATCTATTCCTGATATCTGTATCGCAGGTCATCAGTCCTTCAAAGATGCATACCGGGAATCGGACTGCACCATCGTGACCCCCTCCAACTGGTCGAAGGCTGGATTCATCCGCGAGGGTGCCTCTGAAGAGCGCGTCGTCGTCGTTCCCCACGGGGTCGATCCGTCTCTTTTTAGACCCGTCAACCGCTCCAGAAAAAATGGACTGCGCAGGGGTCTGGGCTGGGAAGGGTTCGTTTTTCTACACATTGGGGCTATGACCCGCAACAAAGGCATGGACCTGCTGCTGAGAGCTTTTACCAGCATCATCGACAGGTACCCGCAGGCGCGATTGGTCTTAAAGGGTTCGGACGCATTGTATTCTTCCAAACAAAATATTCTGCATACCTTTCAGCACCTGAGTGCTGCTGAGCAGCAGAAAATCCTGCCACGTCTTACCTACCTCGGGGAGACTTTTCCGTTCGCCAAATGCGCTGAACTTTATCAGGCAGCCGACGTGTACATATCGCCATACCGGGCGGAGGGTTTCAACATGCCGGTTCTGGAAGCGGTCGCGTGTGGGTTGCCAGTGATCTGTACACGGGGAGGACCGACCGACGACTTTACCCAGCCGGATTTTGCACTCCATGTGGAGAGCACTCTGCACACTTTCGAGAAGGATCACAGTCAGCAATGGATGTTGGAACCTGATGTCGAGCATCTCGCCGCGCGCATGAGGGAGGTGATCGAGCAAAAGGAATGGGGCGTGCGCGCCCACCACCTGGGTCCTGATTTTGTCGCGCGACGGTTCACCTGGAGCAAAGTTGTCGATCAGTTGACCTCAGTACTTGGGGTATGAACCATGGGAAAAACCAAAAAAACCGGCAAACCGCCCAGGCCAAAAGCAAGTCCGGCTGCTTTGAATCTCAATGCAACTCTGGGTGCAGCTTCGCAGCACTACGGAGCAGGTCGCCTTCGGCAAGCCGGTATCCTCTACGACCAGGTCTTGCAGGTGAAGCCGAACCACCCCGACGCCCTGCTCAACCTGGGCATCATCGTGCATCAACTGGGTAACACTACGGCAGGCATCCAGTTAATGGCCCAGGCAACCCTGGCGGACCCCGGTTTTTCCGAGGCGCACTACACTCTGGCCCGTGTCCTCGAAGACATCGAGGGTCGAGAACAAGAGGCCATTGCCGGGTATCGGCGGGCCATCACCCTCAAACCTACTTACGCCGAGGCATACACGGGCCTGGGTTATGTCCTCGAGCAGCAGGCCCGGTTTACGGATGCGCTCGAGTGCTATGGGCAGGCGTTGCGGTTGAACCCTAACTGTGCCCAGACCCACTTCAACCGGGCCTGGCTGTGGTTGCTCACCGGCCAGTTCAAATTGGGATGGGCCGAGTACGAATGGCGGTGGCTCACCCCGAGCATGAGCGGTGGACGCCGCTCCTTCCCGCAGCCTGTGTGGAATGGTTCTTCCTTGACGGGCAAAACCATCCTGGTGCACGCGGAGCAGGGGTTCGGCGACACCCTCCAGTTCATTCGGTACGCACCTTCGCTGCGGGTTGGGGGAGCCAGGGTAATAGTCGAGTGTTTTGCTCCCCTGAAGAGATTATTTGCTTTATGTGAGGGCATTGACGAGTTGCTTGTACAGGGTGAATCGCTGCCCGACTTCGATGTACATGCCCCACTGATGAGCCTGCCTCGCCTGCTGGATACTGAGCCCGCAACCATCCCCGACCGTATCCCTTACTTGCAGGCCCCACAAACCTGTCATCTGCCGCCCGGTCTTCAAGCAGCTCTGGGGACCCCTACCCCCGCCCGTAAAGTGGGTCTGGTCTGGTCACCTAAGTTGCAAGTACCAATGGACTATAAGCGTTACTGTCCACTCGTGCATTTCGAGCCTGTACTTGGGGTGCCGGGGGTGTCTTTCTTCTCGCTCTACAAGGGTGAACGGGTGCAGGAACTTGCTTCTTACCAGGAGCGAGTGTTTGATGTGGGCTCGCACTGCACGGACTTCGCCGACACGGCCTGGGCGATTGCGCAACTGGACCTGGTCATCACCGTAGACACGGCGGTCGCCCACCTGGCAGGAGCCCTGGGCAAGCCGACCTGGGTTTTGTTGCCATTTGTGCCGGACTGGCGGTGGTTGCTCGAACGGGAGGACAGTCCCTGGTACCCGACGGCACGGTTGTTCCGCCAGCCGTACCGGGGAGCATGGGCACCTGTGCTGGAGCAAGTGGCGGCAAGTCTCAGACAGTATCTGCTCCCGAGCACACCAGACCCAGCTTGAGGGCACAAGCCATCACAAAGTAATTGACAATAACTTGCAACTAATCCTATGATTTGCACTGAGCTGATGCGCCACGCATTTTAACAGACAGGCCCGGGCTGAGCCCGCAAAGTCTGTGTTGAGAATGTGTGGTGACAATTGGCTGCTGCGATAACGCTAATCATTTGCATGAGAGTTGAGGTTACCTTGTTTACACGACGACAGCTACTTGGTGGACTCGCGGTCAGTGCAGTCGGTTTGGGGTACCAGTCATCTACGGTACAGGCCCAAACCCAGGAACTCATCATCTATTCCGGGCGCAAGGAGCCACTTATCCAGCCAGTGCTCAACCAGTTCCAAAAAGCCACCAATATTCGGATCGTTCTGCGCAGCGGCGATGCGAGCGCCCTGGCCAATCAATTGCTCGAAGAGCAAAATAACCCCCGCGCGGACATCTACATTGCCAACGATGCGGGTGTTCTGGGCAAGCTCACCGATGCGGGCGTTCTCCAGCCCTACAGTTCTCCCGACACCGAGAAGATCCCGGCCGGATACCGGGGATCGGGCTGGATCGGGGTCACCGGCAGGGCAAGAGTGATTATGTACAACAAAACTCTGGTCAAAGACAGTGACCTGCCCACATCCGTTCTGGACCTGACCGATCCCAGGTGGAAAGGCAAGCTTGCCGCGGCAGGAACGTCTAACGAATCAATGCTCGGACACTTAACCGCGTTGCGCGAACTGATGGGCGATGCAAAAACCCGCGATTTTGTTAAAGGGCTGGTTGCCAACCAGACTACTTTCCTCAAAGGTCACACCGACGTGCGCAAGGCGGTCGGTCGGGGAGAGTTCCCGCTTGGGCTGGTGAACCACTATTACTACCATCTCCAGCTGGCCGAGGGTTCGCCAGTCGGGGTCGTCTACCCGGATCAGTCTGCGGCACAGATAGGTACGGTGATTAACGTCAGTGGAGCAGGCATCATCAAGGGTGCCAAAAATCTTGCTGCGGCCCGGCGCTTTGTTGACTTTTTGCTGACTGCTCCCGCCCAGCAGACTTTTGCCAAAGCAAATTACGAGTTTCCGTTGCTACCCGGGGTGGCAGCACAGGAGGGCGTACGCTCCCTGGCTGAGTTTAAGGTCGCTCCGCTGACCCTTGCGAGTTTGGGCAAGGAGCTGGACAGCACCCTCAAGCTCGCCACCGGGGCTGGAATGCCCTGAGCCCGAGGTAAAATGCGCATTATCGACACGACTCCAAAACGTCTCTCGGCTCCTCCTTATCTGCTCGGAGCCGCGGTATTGGTGTCGTGTACTTTAGGTGTCCCGCTGGTCTATTTGCTCGTTCGTAGTCTACAAGCAGGACGCGCAACCTGGGAGAGCATTCTTGCCACACAACTGGTACCGTTACTGGTCACGACGCTTTTGCTCGCTACCGTGGTGACTGCACTGACATGTGTGATTGGGGTGGGTCTGGCATTTTTAATCGAACGTACGGATCTGCCGGGTCGCAACTTCTGGCGCGTCCTCGCCGCCATGCCCCTGGTCGTCCCTCCGTACGTGGGGGCCTTTTGCTACTTGACCCTACTGGGACCGCGCGGGCTCTTCGAACAATGGCTCGCGGACCGTCTGGGGGTAGCCGCGATACCCGAGGTCCGTCTAATCGGGCTACCGGCCGGGGTGCTGGTGCTTACTCTCTTCACTTATCCATTTGTGTATTTGCTTGCCTCTACCCAGCTGCGTAATTCCGACCGCACGCTCATCGAGGCGGCCTATGCCTGTGGCCGGGGACCCTGGCAAACCTTTCGCCGGGTCACTCTGCCACTGCTCGCCCCGGCTATCGGAGCGGGAGGGCTCCTGGTTTGTCTGTATGCCCTGGCGGATTTTGGAGCGGTGAGCTTGCTGAGAGTCGATACCTTCACAGCGGCCATCTACCTGCAACTGACCAGCCGCTTTGACCGGGGTGGGGCCGCGGCTCTGAGTGCTGTACTGATCCTTATTGCTGCGTTCGTGCTCTGGGCCGAGCAGCGTTTGGCCGGTCGTGGGCGGTTCACACAGGTCAAGGGCAGCTGGCGACCGCCTTCGACCCTCGAACTTGGCCGCTGGCGCTGGCCTGCGCTCGGTTTTGTGGGTCTGGTTGTAGGCCTTGCGCTGTTGCTGCCCGTGGGTCTACTCACGGTGTGGACAGTCCAGAGCTTCCTCGACGAGAGCACCCTGCGCGAGGTTTGGGCTTCTTCCTACAACAGCATTTGGTCCGCCCTGGGCAATTCCCTGTGGAGCGCCGCCGTGGCAGCTACCCTGGCAACCGTGGGGGCACTGCCAGTGGCGTTTTTATTGGTACGCTATCCGGGGCGGGTTGCCACACTGCTCTATCAAATCTGCCAGTCGGGCTATGCCCTGCCGGGTCTGGTGGTCGCTCTCAGCCTGGTCTTTCTAGGCAGCCAGTGGCTGGACTGGCTGTATGGCACAGTCGCCATGGTGCTCCTGGCCTATATCATTCGGTTTTTACCGGAGGCACTTCAGGGCCTGCGCTCAGCCCTCGCTCAACTTGCGCCCTCGCTTGAGGAGGCAAGCCGCTCACTGGGGTGTGGACCGCTTGCGACCTGGTGGCGGGTCGTCTTGCCGCTGCTCTGGCCCAGTTTGCTGGCTGGCTGGGCACTGGTGTTTTTGTCAAGCCTGCGCGAGTTGCCCGCGACGCTGCTCTTGCGCCCTGCCGGCTTCGACACGCTGCCGATTCGCGTCTGGATTCCGGCCAGTGAGTCGGTGTACGTGCATGCCGCGCCACCTGCTCTGCTACTGGTCTTGCTGTCGGTTGTCCCCCTCAGTTTCCTGTTCGTACGCAACCGTTCGGTTCCGCGACCATGAATGCACCCCTGCTCCGGCTCGATGACCTTACCAAGAACTACGAACCCGGTCGCTCAGCGCTGCAGGGGATTTCACTCGAGGTAGAAGAAGGCGAAGTCCTTGCCGTCCTGGGACCTTCCGGTTGCGGCAAGACAACGCTGCTGCGCCTGGTGGCGGGGTTCGAACTTCCGGACCGGGGCAGTATCCAATTTGGCGGCCAAACAGTCGCAACTGGACGCAGGGCGGCACCCGCCGAAGCCCGGGGTATCGGTATGGTCTTTCAGGACTTTGCCCTCTTTCCGCACCTCTCGGTCGCCCGCAACGTCGGCTTTGGTCTCGAGCGGCCTACTCCCAAGCGTATTGGTGAACTGCTCGAACTAGTCGGCCTCGAAAGTCGGCAGGACAGCTACCCCCATGAACTTTCGGGCGGGCAACAGCAACGGGTTGCCCTTGCCCGTGCACTCGCGCCCGAGCCCAGGCTTATCTTGCTCGATGAACCCTTCAGCAACCTTGATGTCGAGGTGCGCGCCTACTTGCGCGAGGAAGTCCGGGCGGTCCTCAAGCGCACGGCCACTGCTGCCATTTTCGTCACCCACGACCGTTCCGAGGCCCTCAGCCTGGGGGATCGGGTTGCGGTACTTCAGGACGGTCGCCTCGAGCAATGGGGCCGCCCTGAGCAGGTATACCGCGAGCCCCAGAGTCGATTTGTAGCTCAGTTTGTCGGGCGGGCCAATTTCCTGAAAGCCCGGCGCACGCGTACCGGTTGGCAAACGGAGCTGGGGCTGGTTGCCCTGGATGGGGTGCCGGGAGATGAGGCGGATGTCGTGGTGTATCCGGAGGCGGTCCTGCTGAGCGACGATCCACACGGGCAGGTCGAGGTAGTGGGTGTAACCTTCCTGGGCAAGGAGTACCGTTACCGGTTGCGCTTACCTTCGGGTACCGAGTGGCAGGCAGAAGTGGTGAGCACCACGGCACTCAAAGTCGGAACCCATGTACGTGTCGAGCTAGGTGAGGGCAAACTATCTGCTTTTAGGTGTAATTAGCCTGTAATTATGCTTGCTTTTACCTGTATTTAATCTGTGAGCGAGGCGAACAGAAAGTGAGCATTTTTTGGCCTTGTCCACAGGTCCTGGATTGTTGAGTATGGATGCGGAGCCAAGTGAACTGCCCTGTCGGTAGACCCTGAGCAGCCACGGGTGCGTCTGTACCCGATGCTGCGGGGAGGCTTCAAGTCGGCATGCAGCATTCGCTGCGTGGGGAAACTTACTGAGTCGAACTCA
This sequence comes from Gloeobacterales cyanobacterium ES-bin-141, assembly GCA_014380935.1. Lineage (GTDB taxonomy): Bacteria > Cyanobacteriota > Cyanobacteriia > Gloeobacterales > Gloeobacteraceae > JACMIX01. Next base: position 7,381 of record JACMIX010000068.1, read on the forward strand.
GCCCCATATACCCGTTTCATTCATCTTTCCCTGATTATCGTGTGCGCCAGCGGCCCCCATCTGCTTCATCCAGGCAACCAACCTGCTCTTAGAGGATAAATATGAAAGTCCAGGTCATGATCTCGCTCTTTGCACTGAGTCTGGTAGCGGCATCCGCCATACCGGCGCAGGCTTCCAGTCACCGTGAGGCCCCGTTCATCACGACGATGCCCAAGCTGGACAGTTCCGACTTCTACATGTTTAGAAGTTACGAGTCCGGACGCTCAGGTTTTGTGACTTTGATTGCTAACTACCTGCCCCTACAAGATCCCTATGGAGGACCGAACTTCTTTACCCTCGATCCGGCAGCCAGGTACAGCATTAATATCGATAACAACAGCGATGCCATTTACGACATCAAATTTCAGTTCCGCTTCTTTAACACCAACCGCAATATCTCTCTTAACGTTGGTGGCAAGACGGTTGCCGTTCCAGTTGTCAACGTCGGCCCAATTTCAACAACCGACAACTCGGCTCTAAACGTCACCGAGTCCTACAGCCTGAGCGTCATTCGTGGCAATAAAGGTCAGGCTGTGACCAATGCTGCCACAGGCGCAAACACATTCGCCAAGCCAGTTGACAACATTGGCAACAAGTCCA
>JACMIX010000069.1 GCA_014380935.1 Gloeobacterales cyanobacterium ES-bin-141
CGGCAAGGACCAGCAACCAGCTCAATCCCCTGAACCAGTAAGGGTTTTTCTGCCGCTTGTATTCCAGGTAAGCGATGAAAGGGTGCGTGTATTCGGGATCAATAGCTACTAGTCTCCCATAACTTCTCAGAAGTGCAGTCATGTCTATCGGCCCTCCTGTATTTAGACTAAGTCTAAATTAAGATTTAGTCAAGCAAGATCAGGAGTTGACCGTCCTGCGTGAGGCCGCTGGTCCAGCCTCCACATTCCCGTACCGCGTCGAGATAGTTGCACACCTGTGAGGTCACCCGTTCGCCTGCAACGAGAACCGGGGTACCGGGAGGGTAGGCCGAGACGGTCTGAGCACTGATCCGGCCAATTGCCTCCTCGAAGCTGACTGAGCCGTGGGGGTAATCAAAAGCACGGCGTGGCGAGAAGACCTGGGGCGGGACCGGCGGGAGCGGTGGAATAGCGGGTAGGAGTGGGCGAGGCGCGCGGGCCAGGGCACTCAGGGCACTCAGGAGGCGGTCGATATCCGCCGGTCGATGCGCGGTATTGAGGATGAAAACCAGTTGGTGGAATGTCCCGAGCTCGGCATACACGCCGTATCGAGCCGCAATCCATTCCTCGGCTGCATAGCCCGTCCAGCCATGGGATGCCACATCGATGACCAGGCGGGTGGGATCGAGGTCCGTAAGCCCCGCGATCAGACCGCACCGGTCGCGCCGCAAGCAGGGTAGGGGGCTCAGCTGATGAACCCGCTCAGCCAGAGCTTGCGTCTGGCCGAGCAGTCGTGGGCCATGTTCTACCATCCAGGCACGGGCACAATCGAGCGAGGCCATGAGCAGGTAACTGGGGCTGGTCGATTGGACCAGGCGCAAGGCTCTGGCGACCCGTTCAGGATCGATACGCGTCCCTTGCTGGTGTAGGAGTGCTGACTGGGTGAGGGCAGGCAGGGTCTTGTGGGCGGAGTGGACAACCAGGTCTGCGCCGCAGGTGAGGGCACACTCGGGTAGCTCGGGATGAAAGTGCAGGTGAGCACCGTGGGCTGCATCAACGAGCAGAGGTAGACCACGGGCATGAACGACCTCGGCAATGGCGCGGGTTTCGCCCACGGCACCAAAATAAGTCGGGTGGACGAGCAGCACGGCCCGGATGTGGGGGTCTTGGCGCAAAGCTGCGTCAACCGCCCCGGCTGTGAGGCCGTGGGCCAGCTGCCATTGCGGGTCCCAGGCGGGTTCGAGGAAGACGGGCACAGCTCCGCTCAGCACCAGACCGTGAATGATGCTCTGGTGGCAGTTGCGCGGTATCAGAATGCGCTCCTCGGGACGAGTTGCAGCAAGCAGCATGGCCTCGATTCCCGCGCTCGAACCGTTGACCAGAAACCAGGTCCGCTCAGCCCCCCAGGCCTCAGCCGCGAGGGACTGGGCCTCGGCAATCACCCCGGTAGGCGCGTGCAGACTGTCGAGCCCTTCAAGTTCGCTCAAGTCAAAGCGGGCAATCTCCTTCCAGTCCTCGAGTGTGGTGGGCAGACCCACTCCCCGATTGTGGCCGGGGGTGTGAAAGCCCACGTTGCCCATTGAGTGGCGACGGAGGGCATCCCACAGGGGAGTCTTGATTGGAGTTAACACGGGACCTTCTTGCCGCGAGCGGTGAGTGAGTGTCAAACTGGCAGCATCTACAGAATCAACACCGAAGTGGGGTTCCAGCCCACTTTTTTAATGCATGAGCGCCTCTGAAATTATCCGGCAAGTGAGCGAGCTGGCAGAACCGATTGCAACTCAACTGGGTCTTGAGTTAGTCGCGGTCCTGTACCAGACCCACACCAGACCCGCTACCCTAAGAGTGGATATTCGCAATCCCGCTCAAGGGACAGGGCTTACTGACTGCGAGCAGATGAGCCGGGCTCTTGAGGAGGTACTCGACCAGACGGACCTCATTCCCAGCGCCTATGTGCTGGAGGTTTCCAGTCCGGGTGTTGAGAGGACCCTTACAACCGACCGTGAATTTATCGTCTTCCGGGGTTTTCCGGTGATGGTCAAGACATTTGGTCCGGTAGACGGCAAGAAGCAGTGGGAGGGCCGACTTCTAGAGCGCGACGGCGAATACGTCTATCTGACGATTGCAGGCAGGCGAGTCGCCGTACCGAGGTCTCAGGTGGCCCGTGTTCAGTTGATGCGCTCCGAACGGGGCTAGAGACTTCGCAAACAATTACATATTGCAGGAGAGAAGCTTGTGTCCATGATCTATTTGCCCGGTATCAACGACATGATCGATACCATCAGCCGGGAGCGCAATTTGCCCAAGCACGCCGTGCGCGAGGCTCTGGTCGAGGCGCTCAAAAAGGGCTACGAGCGTTTCCGCAAGACTTACCGCGATCCGGCAACGGTTGCGGAGGACATGAATTTTGAGAACTTCATGGTCGAAATAGACCCGGATGAAGAAGGTTTCCGGGTGCTGGCGACCAAGATGATTGTCGAGCAAGTCCTCGATCCTGATCAGCAAATCGGGCTTAACGAGGTGCGTGAGGTTGCCCCGGAGGCCGAGCCGGGCGGCACGGTCGTCGTCGATGTCACGCCCGAAAAGAGCGACTTCGGGCGCATGGCCGCCATTCAAACCAAGCAAGTGCTTTCGCAAAAACTGCGCGATCAGCAGCGCAAGCTTATTCAAGAAGAGTTCCGCGAACTCGAAGGCACTGTACTGCAAGCACGGGTTATGCGCTTCGAGGGTCGTTCGGTTATCTGTGCTGTCTCAAGCGGCTTTGGGCAAAACGAGGTTGAAGCGGAACTGCCCAAGGGGGAGCAACTCCCCAACGAGCCTTATCGCATCGGCTCTGCCTTCAAGGTCTTTTTGAAAAAAGTTTGGGAAGGTTCGCGCCGGGGTCCGCAATTGCTCGTATCGCGGGCCGATGCGGGTCTGGTTGTGTATCTGTTCGCCAACGAAGTGCCTGAGATCGAGGATGAGGTGGTACGGATTGTGGCTGTGGCCCGCGAAGCCAATCCTCCCTCCCGGACAGTCGGACCGCGAACCAAGATTGCCGTGGATACCCTCGAACGGGACGTGGACCCGGTCGGCGCCTGCATCGGGGCACGCGGTTCACGCATCCAGGCGGTCGTCAACGAGCTGCGCGGTGAGAAAATTGACGTCATCCGCTGGTCCCCGGACCCATCGACCTATATTTCGAATGCCCTCTCACCGGCACGGGTCGTGAAAGTCAACCTGGTGGACCCGGACGCACGTCAGGCACACGTCATCGTCCCCGATGACCAGTTGTCGCTCGCCATCGGCAAAGAAGGGCAGAATGTCCGTCTTGCTGCTCGCCTGACCGGCTGGAAGATCGATATCAAAAAGGCATCCGAGTACCTGGAGCCCTCGTACTGAGTCTTCAGAGGAGAAAACGTGCAGCAACACGACGGGTTGACAGCCGAGGTGCGGCGCTTGCAGGAGGACGCACGACGCGAACAAAACTGGAAGCGTTGGGGACCCTACCTGGCCGAGCGGCAGTGGGGTACCGTGCGCGAGGACTACTCAGAGGACGGTAGCTCCTGGGACCACTTCTCCCATGATCAGGCCAGAAGCCGCGCCTATCGGTGGGGCGAAGATGGCCTGCTGGGCATTACCGACCGCGAGGGGCGGTTGTGCTTTGCCCTGGCACTGTGGAACGGGCAAGACCCGATTCTCAAAGAACGGATGTTCGGGCTGACCAATTCGGAAGGTAACCACGGCGAGGACGTCAAAGAATACTACTTTTACCTTGACTCGACGCCGACCCACTCTTATATGAAGGCGCTCTACAAATACCCGCAGGCCGAGTACCCCTACGTGCGCCTGGTCGAGGAAAATGCCCGCCGGGGTCTCGCGGAGCGCGAGTTCGAACTGGTGGACACGGGCATCTTTGACGAGGACCGCTACTTTGATGTGGGTGTCGAGTACGCCAAGGCTGCCCCAGACGACATCTTGATCCGGATCACGATTGCCAATCGCGGCCCAGAATCGGCCTCCCTGCATGTGCTGCCAACCTTGTGGTTTAAAAACACCTGGAGTTGGGGGCGTACAGGCGAGGGGTACTGGCCCAAGCCCAGCATCGAGCGCACGGCAGGTGATGTGCTGGTTGCAACTCACAGTACCCTGGGGCAATTTTGTCTGGCACTTGACTCAGCATCCGGGACAGAGCCCGAACTGCTTTTTACCGATAACGAGACTAACTTAGA
>JACMIX010000070.1 GCA_014380935.1 Gloeobacterales cyanobacterium ES-bin-141
ACATCCTCTGGCGCAACCGCACCACGGGGACTAATACCCTCTGGCAGATGAACGGCACTACTTACCTCGCTAATCTCCCCGTCCTCGCTCAGAACAACCTCAACTGGCAGGTCGGTGCCACGGCGGACTTCGATGCCGATAGCAAGCCCGACATCCTCTGGCGCGACTACGTAACCGGTGTCAACACAGTCTGGTTGATGGATGGGACCACCTTGCTCTCAGCTGTCGAGTTGCCCGTGGTCGTTAACCTCGACTGGACCATCGTGGGAGCGGCGGACTTCTCGGGCGACGGCAAGACAGACCTGCTCTGGCGCAACCAGGATAGCGGTGCCAACCTTATCTGGGTGATGGACGGGGTGACGTTCGTCTCGAGTATTTCCTTACCTTTTGTGGGTAACCCCGGGTGGTACATCACGGGAGTGGCGGACTACAACGCGGACGCCAAGGTAGACATACTCTGGCGCAATCAGTCGAGCGGGATAGACGCTATCTGGTTGATGAACGGGACGAGCTACTCGACGCGGGTGTTGCTGCCGACAGTCGGCCTCAGCTGGCAGATGCAAGGACCACGCTAGAACAAGCAGCGGGCACAGGTTCGCTTGTGCCCGCTGAAACGGTCACGATAGGTGTTCGTGGAACAGCTTTACAGCTCGGTAGCTGAGTGAATTTCGATAGCGTGACCTGGCACCTCCCTTAAAGGAGGTGCTTTGGTAAAGGAGGTGCTTTGGTCTGAGTGCTTAAGAACTGGCCCGGAGCTTCTCGGCTCGCTCAAGTGCACGCCGGGAGTCGCTGATTCGGCCTTGCTCGGTGAGCAGCTTCGCGGCTAATTTGAGATCTTCGATGGCCCCTTGTCGGTCTCCCATTTGAAGTTTGGCGCTACCCCGGTTGTAGTAACTGGCGGGAAGCTCGGGGTTGAGAGCGAGGGCCTGATTGTAGTCTTCGAGTGCTCCTGAGTTGTCCCCGAGGCGGTAACGGGCAACGCCGCGGCTTTGATAGGCAGCGGCAAAATTGGGACTGACGTCGATTGCCTGACTTAAGTCTCTGAGTGCTCCCTTGTAATTCTTGAGGCCAATCAGCGCCACTCCCCGACCATAGATAAACCGCTCAAAGTAAGTTGCGCTGTGCCGTAGCGCCAGGTTGTAGTACTCAATTGCCCGGCGATACTCTCCTTGCTCAAGCTGCTCCTCAGCCTGGTTGAAATACTCAACAGCCGGGTCTATCCTCACGATAGTTGTGCTTGCTGTCGGCTGTGAATCAATTCCGGTTTGTTGATACTGGGCCAGAACTTGGTCTGGGCTTGGGATTGCCAGAAGTGTGAGTGAGAGAACTGCGCCGACAAGTATGGGTCTCGAAGAGATGGAGAACACTTTCGACCTCCAGATATTTAACTACTGTAAATATGCGTACGTAGAATATACAGCTGATTGCCAATCCGGGCTCATTTGTTGCAAAAATTTGCGGAGTTTGCCCGTAACCTGCAAAAGAGGATACTGGAAATAAAGCCCGGACGATGTCTGAAGAGTACTTTGCCAGCCTGATCGCCAAAGCCCGTAATGCGCGTTCCCCGGAGGCTATCGCTACCCTGCTCAAGCCTGTCCTCTTTGAATTCAGTACTGAATTCAACCATTACCTTGAGCGCCTGCTTGCTGTAACCAGTGCCGAGTCGAGTGCCGCCCGCACGCTCAAATTAATCGCCAAGGTCTGGCAAAATCTCAAAATCACGAACCAGCGGGAGATCCAGCTACGAGCCTTTATTCGGGAACTCGCCGTTGCCAGTGAGCAAGAGCGCCCTCTACACCTGCTAAGCGGGATGGATCCCAACGGTGAATTGGCCCTGACCGACCATGAATTTCAGCAGTTAATCACGCTTCTAGAACGGCGCGATGATGCGAGCCTCACACCGTTCATTGACGGACTGCGGCACGGGCTCGCTACTTATCTACAAATGGAACCGACGCTACTCGACTGGCTCTACGAGCAACCGGGCTCCCTGGGCTTTGTAAAAACTGGTCCCTGGGGATATTGGGCTCGCAAAATTCCGGGCGGCCCGGTGCGCCTTTTATTCGAGAGTCTAGAACGTGGTGAACCGGCCGGGCAGTTTTTTCAGGACGGAGGTCCGGATGTGGCTACCTGGGTGGAGCTGACCGTGCTGATGCGTCGCATCGAGCGGCATCTCATTCGCTCATTCGAGAATCGCTTTCCCAATCTCACAACTCAGGCCCGCACCTCGATCCTGACCTCGACTTTTCTGACGTTTGCCATTTTCTGGGCTGACTTTGCCCGGGCGCTTGTTCGTGCTCCCCATCTCGCCCCGGCGAGTTTTCAGAACGCTCTTCAGGTTCTGCGTGCATTTGCTTCGCGCAGCTACTTCCCCCTTTACGGGGGGTTACTCGCCGTTTTTGACGGTCCCTATCTGAGGGCGGCCCTGTCCTACCTGGGTGAGCCGCTACGGGCAATGGACGCGGGTGAAGGTCGGGCGCGGCTTGAGAAGGCCCGAGTCCTCAACCTGCTTGGCTACACGTGCCGTTACCTGGGTGATAACCAGCGCTCAATTGAACTACACCGCGAAGCCCTGCAGAACTTTGAAGGGCTAAGCGATTCCCACGTCACCGTCGCCAACCTGGTCAACCTGGGTAGCACTTACATTCGACTACGGGAGTTTGAGACGGCGATTGGTTTGTGTGAGCGAGCACTGGTCTACGCCCGGCAAGACGGTGACCGCGCCGGGGAAGTACACGCCCTGGTCACTCTAGGTAATGCCCACAGCCGCCAGCTTCAGTTTCGGGAAGTTCTCGAACCCGAGGCGTACACACGGGCCGAAAACTACTTGCAGCAAGGACTCGAACAAAGCCGCACCCTTAAAGAACAGGCTGCTGAGGTCGCTGCTTTAAGTGGTCTGGGTGCCATGCGACTGTTTGTCGGACAGCACCGCGAGGCTATCCCATTGTTGGAGCAGAGCCTCAATCTGGCCCGTGCCCAGGGGGACCTGTGGTGGGAGGGGACAAGCCGCACTTACCTCGCCGAAGCCCTGTATGGCCTGGAGAGTTATGGGCAAAGTGCCGTACAGGCTGCTATCGCCACGGTCGTGCTGGAGCGCCTCGGTTCAAAGGACTGGCGCCAACCGGCCGGGTTGTTGAGTATCCTGCGCAGCAGATTGGCCGAGGCGTTCACTGGAATCCTGGAGCAGTCGGTGGGACCGGACGGCCTTGAGCGCGTGCTCGAACTACTCAAGCACTATGGCGAGAGCTGATTTTGGGGCAGACACAAACACAGCTCCAGCCACTGAGCCTGAACCGTGTATGGCGCTGAGACCATGAATTCGGCAAAATCGACCAGGTAATCATCGGCCTCTCGGTGCTCGAAGCGCAAATAAGCCACGAGGCTGCCACCCTGTATCTCGGTGCGGATGCCGTAGTTGTCCAGCTGAGCCTGAACCGAGCTGAAAAATTCAGTTTCGACTTTTACAGATCTGGGGAGCGACCGATGACGATACACCAGGACGCGGAGTGCTTCGAGAGCTTGCCTGCGCATGTACCGTTTCATCAGCAGCAGTCGATGAACAAGAGGCGAGTTCGACTGAGAATCAGCAGGTTTTTTGAACACGAAACACCCCTCCTTCAAAATATCGTTAGACTGCCCTGTGATTTTATCTTTCCCCGACTCCAACCTTCACATAAACTTCATCACGGAAACTTCATCTTGTCACAGACACTTGACCTCAAATTCATAACGCGGATAGCCGAATTGGAGGTATCTCCAAAAACTACCCACTTTGGCAGCCGAGAGAAAGCCTTTAGCGATGGCGTCGTTGCAGAACTCGGTAGACATCCAGGATATCCACATCGTAATAGGCGAGCGTAACCAGAGTGTGGTACCAGAGATCGGCCACCTCCTCGGCCAGGCGCTCGGGAACACCGTCCTTTGCCGCCATGACAACCTCTGCTGCTTCCTCGCCAATCTTCTTGAGCATTTTATTCTCGCCGCCCTTGAGGAGCTGAGAGGTGTACGAGTGCTCCCTGGGATTGGCCTTGCGCTCTTCAACAATCCGGTAGACCTGCGACAGGGTGTCTGCCGGAGGGGGCTCGAGGACGCCCTCTTCTGTGCGGTGAAAGCAACTACGCTCACCAAGGTGGCAGGCAATGTCGCCCTGTTGCGCGACACTAACCAGCAAGACATCCGCATCGCAGTCGTAGCGTATGCCGCGCACGGACTGGATATGGCCGGAGGATTCGCCCTTATGCCAGAGTTGCTGGCGCGAGCGGCTCCAGAACCAGGTCTCGCGGGTCTCGCGGGTCCGCTCCAGAGCCTCGGCATTCATCCAGGCCACCATCAGGACCGTTCCGTCAAGGACATCCTGAACCACTGCCGGGACAAGACCCTGCTGGTCAAAGCGCACAGTGTCCAAAAGCTCAACCATCCACGACTCCTGTGAAAAACATCTCCCGCCTGGGCACCCTCAAAATTAGGACCAACTCACCTAAACGAGAGAGGCAAGCTCATTATGCGGCGTCAACATCCCCGGGCGATGACCCTATTGTGCCCGGTCCTCGTGCTCGCAGGCCTGGCAATACCCGGCACCTTCGCGGCCGCGGCCCGCGAAGATGTCAGCGAAGAGATCAAGAACAGCTACAAGGAGACGACCGCGCGCGATTACGAATACCCCGAGTCGGTGAGCATTCGTCAGGTCGAAGCCCTGGTTCAGTTCACTCACCGTGTCGAGCAAGAGATGTTCGAACCGCCCCTGCTCACCCAGGACCTGCCGACTCCGTTTACGTCTTCATTGCGTTCTCAGAGTGCCTACTACGACGCCACCGGCCAGCTCGGTCCTAAAGTACCGGACCGTCTTCGCCAAGCAACTCGCGGCGGAGAATTTTAATCGGGGGGGCACCCGACTGCACGAAGCGGTCGTGAAAGTCGCTCAGTCTGTACTGGTCACCCATCTTCTGCTTGTAGTCCTCGCGTAACTTGAGGATCGAGAGTTTGCCAAGTGTGTAGACCAGGTAGGTCGGGTCCAGCGTGCCGCGCCTGGCCTCGACCTCGGCGTTGGGTCGTACCTGGTAGCCTTCGCGCATGAAAAAATTGACTGCCTGGTCCACGGACATGCCGCGAGTATGCATCTGAATACCGACGATGTAGCGGCAGTCGCGCAGCAAGGCATCAATGAGCTGTCCCATGCGCAGTTTGGGGTCATTGTTGCCGTAGCCCTCGTCGAGCATCATCTGCTCGCTGTAGTGTGCCCAACCCTCGGCATTGGAGCCGGCGCTTAGTAGCTTGCGGACCTTGGAGAGCTTGGGATTGTCTTTTACCCAGAGAAATTGCTCGTAGTGCCCCGGCCAGACCTCGTGGACCGAAACGGTGCTGATGAGCGGGTAGTTGTAGCCGCGCAGATACTCTTCTTGTTTGGCCTTGGACCAGCGCGGGTCGGGCAGGGTGATGTTGTAGTAGGCCTCGGTGGCGCGGGTCTCGTACGGTCCCGGTGTATCCATCGACGCGAACGTCAGGGCACGCGCGAAGGGGGGTGTCTCGACGACCTTTGCCTGCACGGTGCTCGGCACGGTAATGATGTTGCGGTCAATCAAAAACTGGCGCATCCCGTCGAGCAGCTTTTGGGCGGCCGGGATGAGTTCACCCGCACTCGGGTGGTCTTTTTCGAGCACAGACAGGACTTCAAGCGGTTTTTTGGCCGGGTCAATCTGCGCTGCCGTGCGCACGAAAGCTTCCTGGTCTTTGCGTAGCTGGGCATAGCCGATTTCGAGCAGGCGATCAAGCGGGATATCGACCATCTCCTCGTAGGAGAGCTTGCGCCGGTAGTTGTCGGCACCGATTGCAAAACTACCCCGCGAGCGTGGCAGGAGGTCTTTGAGAAAGGTTTCGTAGCTTTTCAGTGCGGCGATGGTGTTGCGGTTGGTGCGCGTGAAGCGCTTGCGCAGCGCCGGGTCTTTCACGGACTTGAACGCCTCGGGTACATCCTGTTTGAAAAAATCGATGATGCCCGGCATCTGTTGAAGGGCAACTTCCGTGTAGACGCGAGGCGGATTGCGCAAGAGCGTGCGCGCCTCAGTAAGCACTTTGGGAATCTGCTCCTCGCGCCGGATCACGGACTCCATACGCGCGCTCAGGGGAGCAAAGTCACGCTTGATGAGTGTAAAGATGCTGGATGTCACCCTGCCGCCATAGTCCGGGTTCTTGCGCCACATCTGGAGCGTCTCCTCTTCAAGCAACCTGCCGCGAATATCGGCGATCACCATTTCGCGGTCGTTACGGTCCTCGAACGTGAGTACGGTTTCATCGAGCGCTTCAAACTCCTCGAGGTAATTTACCAGCCGGGCACGATTCGCCGCGTGTGCTGCTGGCGCGACGTCTTCGAGCCGGGTGTCGTAGGTGTGAATGCCGACGTAGGTCGCAAACGAGGGATAGGTCCTGAAGAGGTCCTCGAAATAGGCGTCAACGAGATTCCCGTAGGGCCGAGGAGCCGCGGTAGCAGTGGTACTGAGTGCGAGGACGCATCCCAGACCGATGGTGAGAACCTTGCCCCAGCGTACACTTGTTACCACATTCGTCTCCTTGCCGAACATGCCACTATAATCACCATTTGCACAGCCTGACAACTTGTGTCTAGCCGGGGACGCTGAGCTGCTTCTGGATGTGCCCGAGGACGTGGTTGTCAACGGCTTCTTTGGCCAGACGTATGGCATTGACAATTCCCTGGGCACGCGAGGAACCGTGGGCGATGATGCAGATGCCATTGACGCCCAACAACAGACCACCACCGTAGTTTGCATAATCCATCCGATCCTTGACCCGGCGCAGATTGTCCTGCATGACCGTGGTGCCGATCATGCCGGTCACCCCACGTGGCAGCTCCTCTTTAAGAATCTGTAATGCAACTAGTCCAACACCCTCAGCAAACTTGAGTAGAACATTGCCCATAAAGCCGTCGCAGACTACCACATCGAACTGTCCGGCCATCACGTCCCGTCCCTCACAGTTGCCCGCAAAGGGAATGTTGGGATTGGCGCGGATCAGTTCGTATGCCTCGGCGACGATTTCGTTACCCTTGCCCGGCTCCTCGCCAATGTTGAGCAGGCCTACCCTGGGATGCTGTACCCCGAGCACATAGCGGCTATACATGCCCCCCATGAGGGCAAATTGCTCTAGAAAGCGTGCCCGACAGTCCACGGTCGCCCCGGCGTCGAGCAGCAAGACGCGCTTGTTCGGAACCACGGTCGGCATCAAGGCCCCGATGGCCGCCCGGTCGATCCTGGGCAGGCGGCCCAGGCGCAGCGAGGCGGCGGCCATGGCCGCACCCGTGTTGCCCGCCGCTACTGCCGCATCGGCTCGCTGTTGCTTGATCAGTTCCATGGTCACGACAATCGACGCGGTGCGCTTGCGGCGTACGGCCCCCACTGGCTCTTCGCCCATTTCCACTTGCTCGGGGGCATCGACGACCTCGATTTTGGCGTCCGTATTGTGCTTGTCAAGCTCCGCCTCAATCTGGCTGCGCCGCCCGACCAGTAATATCTCGACGCCGAGTTGTTCGCGTGCGCGCAGCGCCCCGGCGACGATCTCAGCCGGTGCGTGGTCTCCACCCATAGCATCAACAGCAATACGCATAGCTATCCTGTTGCGATGTAGTCACTGTGAGCACCGATGTTGACCGCCCATATGCCCTTTCGGGGCTCAGTGCGGTGGGTGCGGGGCCACTACTCATTAAGCCATTTTTAAAAAGCGTTGATAAAACTTGTTGGAAACTGTTTTTTTCAGACGGCCAACTGGATATACTGAGCGGAGGACAGATCCTGCTATGGGACGCCGATTCCCCGGCCACTCTCTTAAGATCGAGTTATGAAAAAACAGCAGTCTTCGTGTACGTCCCCTTGCATTGTCGATGTAGGGATCGTGGTCAATAAGCAGGACATGCTCCGTGTCCTGGAGGATCTTGGGCGGGTACAGTACTTTGATATCTTCGATAACCAGGTGCGACGACATGGCGAGGCCTACGTCATGGAGGTCTTTTGCGATCCTGCTTGTGCGACGATGATTGCCAACCGCACCATCTACCTCAACGTCAACAGCTTTGACTACTTGCAGCTTGACTGGCCGACCGGTGAGCGCCCCAGGTTCGATCTGGTGCAAGAAGACCGGATAGTTCGTCTGATTCCATCTACCGACCCCCTCGAAGAGCGAGACTTCGAAGAGCAGGAAACGCAAGCAGGCAGCCCGGAGGAGGCAGGTCTGCGCTCGGTTATCGAAGAAGCACTGATCGAGTCCTCCCATCTCGGGGACGAGTGGGACGAAGAAGACGACGAGTTTGACTTCTAAATTTCAGTTCTCGATTACAAGAGTCTCAGGGCAGGCGCGGGCCGCAACCTTCCGGACTCCCCACGGCCCGGTCGAGACCCCCTGCTTTATGCCGGTGGGGACTCAGGCAACCGTCAAGACACTGACACCCCGGCAGCTCCTCGACACGGGGGCACAGATGATTTTGGCCAATACCTACCACCTGAGCATTCAGCCCGGCCAGGGTATTGTCGAGCAAGCCGGGGGCCTCCACCACTTCATGCAGTGGCCGCGACCCATTCTGACCGATTCGGGCGGTTTTCAGGTCTTCAGTCTCAGTACCCTGCGCACCATCGACGATGATGGCGTGACCTTTCGTGAGCCCAAGCACGGCAATATCATCCGCTTTACGCCTGAATATGCCATTGCGGTACAGAACGCCCTCGGAGCGGATGTGATCATGGCCTTCGATGAGTGTCCGCCTTACCCGGCTGAGCGTCTCATCATCGAGCGTGCCGTCGAGCGGACCGTGCGCTGGGCAGAGCGGTGCGTAGTCGCCCAAACGCGCCCGGACCAGGCACTATTTCCGATCGTCCAGGGGGGAATTTACGCCGACCTGCGTGAGCAATGTGCCCGGCAACTCGTAGACCTGAATATGCCGGGCTACGCCATCGGTGGGGTGAGTGTCGGTGAGCCCAATGCCCTCATCGAGCAAGTGGTCCGAGCCACCACCCCGTACCTGCCTGCTGACAGGCCACGCTACTTGATGGGCGTGGGGACCTTCCGCGAACTGGCCCGGGCCGTTGCAAGCGGTGTGGACCTGTTTGATTGCGTTCTGCCAACCAGGCTCGCTCGCCACGGTTCTGCCCTTCTCCTGGAAGCGCGCGGGGACCGGCGCATCAACCTCAAAAACAGCAGCATGCGCACGGAACTTTCACCCCTTGACGAACTGTGCGATTGTTATACCTGCCAGCACTTCACCCGGGCTTACCTGAGTCATCTGGTGCGTAGTGAAGAAATACTGGCCATGACACTGCTGTCGATTCACAACGTGACCACCCTGGTACGATTTGCAGCCCGGATGCGCGCTTCTATTTGTGCTGGCACTTTCGCGGATGCGTTTGCCCACTACCTCGAACCTGAGTACGAGGCACCAGGTATTTCTTCCTAGATCTTTTGAGACCGAGCAGGCATAAATGCCTAGAAACCCGTTATGCTGATATGGGATAAGTGCAACCCTGCCGGGAAGTGGTGAAGAACTACTTCCTTCTCTCTTTTGACAACCTGACATGCTGATTGGTTCCAAGTGAAACCCTGATGGATCTGCTACGTTCCCTGCCGATCGGTTTCTACCTGGAGACGCCTCAGACCTGGTTGCACCGGCTTGATCCGCGTCTCAAACTGCTGTATCTGAGTGCCTTCTTTGTCAGTTGCATTCTGGCCAGTGCTTTCTGGCGCTGGGGTCTGGTCGTCTTTCTGGCCCTGGTGACTCTGAGTGCCCGCATGCCCCGGCGTGTCTGGGTCAGGCAGTTCGGGGGACTCCTCGGCCTGTGTATGCTGAGTGGATTGTTCTTGTTGGTTTTGCCAGACGGCGTAACCAGTATTTCCCAGGCGCGGCGACCCCTACCGGCAGTAGAACTTCCCCAACCAACCGCTTACCGCCGTATTTACTGGCAGGGCGGGAAATGGACATTTACGCTGCCCGGGCGTGCCCAGCCACTTACCCTGGACGGTGGATTTTTGCAGGTCACCCGTCAGTCGGTAAAGCTTGCCACGATGGGAGTGCCTTACTTATTTATGCTCCTCTACGGGACAAATCTGCTGTTGCTGACGACCACGCCCGAGGATCTCGCGTTGGGTCTGGAGCGGCTATTGCATCCCTTGAAGCGTTGGGGGTTACCGACGGCTGAACTGGGGTTGGTTCTGGCCCTGGCCTTGCGCTTTTTCCCGCTTGTATTGGAGGAGGGGCAGAACATCGCGCGCTCTGTCAGTGTGCGTGCGATTAACTGGCGTACGCTCGGCATCTCAAATACAGGCCGGCTGGTCCTATCGCTGGGGACCTTGTTTGTCGAGAACATGTTTGCCCAGGCACAGCGGATCGCGGAGGCTATGCAGATGCGGGGATTCCGCGAGGCCGAGGGTCGGCTGGGGTGGCGAACGCTCCAGTGGGGATGGGTAGACCGGGCGGGTCTGGCAGTGCTTTCGCTCGGACTGGTTTTGCGGGTTGTGTTGGGCGGCAGGTGAGCCTGTTCAAATTTCGTTGCGACGCCGGTAGAGGACTGCGTTGCCGGTTGGTGTGCAAACCATTCCCCGGTTGGTATCAGCTGTGCAGCGCCCGCTTACCAGTTGTAGAAAGTTTGGACCCTTCAAGTCGATGAGTAGTGGCTGGTTACCCGGGGAGGAGAGTAGTGCCAGATCGTAGGGTGTACTGACCCCGGCTAGACTCACGGTGTAAGCCTTGCCCGGTCGCAGGGACAACTCGACCGTCCCGGCCGCGAGCGTCCGATCGATGCGCAAAACCTCGCGGGTCACAAGACCCAGGTTGCCCACGGGACTCCAGGTACCCGCGAGCACCCCCCCGGCAAGATAGCTCTCCGGATTTGGCCACTGAGGATTGTAGGGAGCCGGGCGGTAAACACCGTCAAAATCCTTGCCCAGGCCACTCAAGACCAGGGGAGGGTCCGCGAGGTCTGTGGCGGAATCGTAGACGAGCCGGCCGACCGGACCCTCCGCCTGGACCTCGAGAGTTAGAACTTGCTCACCTTGGGCCAGCGCGACTGAGCGTTGTGCCCGTACCACCGCGAGCTGCACCTCACTGATAGGTGTCTTGAGGCTCAAGCGATAGCCCGGTAGGGATTCACGTGCCACCACGCTCAGCACTGGATTTAGCCGCAATTCTTGTAGGTCCTGTAGAGCGGCCAGGGCCGAGATGGCGCTCTCCTTGAGGTAGGTGCCCTCTAGCTGGGTGAGGACCGGCACGCCATTGACCTCTGTACCCGACAGCAGAGCCGCAGCAGCCCAGCTATCGTCCTCAAAGCGATAGGTGCGGCGTCGCAAGGAGCGTACCGGGCCGGCACTCAGAGTTTGTTCGTGGATGAGTTCTGAGGTACCGTCTGCGTCTAGATCCGCGTAACGCACTTGAATAGGTCGCGCCCCAGCCTGGGCACAAATGGAATTATCCGTTGTGTCCTCTAATATTTCGACCGGTACCGCAGCAAGTTTGCCGGTCTGGTAACGGAAAAACTGGTAGCACTTGCGCGGTCCCGCTGTACTGGTTATGACCAGAAGCGGCAGCCCGGCCGATAGAGAGACCATCTCGATTCCCAACCGTGTGCCTGTCTCAGTGGGTTTGAGCGGCTGTTCAACGCTCATCTGGCCATCCCGGATACCCACCGACCACCTCTGGGTGTCCAGGAAAACTAGCTCGGGCTTGCCGTCACCGTCCAGGTCAAGTCTTTTGTCCTGGGCCAGTGCCGCCTGGGTGAGCACGAAAGGTACGGCAATCAACACAGCCAGGAGGACAAGACGGCACCTCATCTCGAGTGCAGTGGGCTCAGGCGAGAGTATATTCTTCACGGCTACCGGCGGTGTGGATACGGAGGTGCCCGGCCTGCACCAGACGGTGCAGTTCGTCGCGGGCCGTACGTTTGGACGTATTGACCAGGGTCATGTACTCAGCCAGGGTCAGCGAGGTTCGAGTCTCGAAATAGGCCTCCACACGTACCCAGCGCCCGGCCGCAATCGGTAAAGGGGCACGCGGTTCACCCAGTGTCCGAATCACCTGGGGACTTGCCAGGCGGTCGCTAGCCCCGGAGCGCACATAGACTGCACGTTCCTTGGGCGCGAAGTAAAGCCTGTGAGGATGGTTAGAGGCCGGGACCTCAATGCGGGCCACGGTGAGTCCCGTGCAGTCTTCGTAGCTCACGGTGCATTCGACCGGGGGGTCCAGGTGTACTTGAGACGCCGACCTCAGAGTGGCCTCGATCTCAGCGTCCGCCGCGCAACCCACGATCGTACCGTCGTCTGCTACCCCGACCAGCAGTGTACCACCACCGCTATTGGCGAAAGCGCCGAGTGTACGGGCGAGACGTTCGGCGTCGCTGAGGCGCGACTTGAATTCGAGGTGTTGTCCCTCTCCCTGCCGGAGTAACTCAGCCAGGGAACATCTCGCGGGTGGCATGGCAGGACTTAGTGCAGGTTGGAATTGGGCACATCCAGCAATTCCGGTCGGGCTGTTTGTAGGACCGGACCCCTGATGCTGCGCGTGAGGTTGGCCATCTCGATTGCCGTCATGCCGTACTCCCAGCCGAGGTTTGCCTTGACACCGGCACGTTCGAGGGCCTGCTGCATCGTATCGGTGGTCAACACGCCGAAGACGACCGGAACGCCGGTCTGAAACCCCAGGGCCTGAATGCCCTTGGTAACTTCGCTTGCGACGTGGTCGTAATGGTCCGTCTGGCCACGAATCACGGCACCCAGACAGATTACGGCGTCGTAGCGGTTGGAGAGGACCAGGTGTCGGGCGGTCATCGGAATTTCAAAACAGCCTGGTACCCAGGCATAATCCAGCTGACTTGATTGGGGACCAACCTCGATACCGTGGCGTTTGAGGGCATCCTCGCAGGCACTGAGCAACTTCTCGGTCACCAAAATATTGAACCGAGAAACTACCACGGCAAATTTCAGGTCGTGCGTCTGCTGGAAGTGACCTTCGAAGACCGTCATACCGTTGAACTCCAGGATGGATCATTCCATCTTGTCAGATTGAGGGGCCGTACCACCCTCATATCCCATGCCGTTGCTCTCGGCGTAGCGGTCCATGAAACGCCGCAACCGCTGCCACTCGGATGTGTTGACAATCTCGAAACTGCACTCCATGCGTGCCAGGTCGTCATCGTTTTTGAAGAAAAACTCGACCGAGCGGGGGGTCACCCGGATGTCCCCCTCCTCGTCGGTCAGCAGCATGCACTCCGCCCCGGCTGAGAAACTGCGCAGCTTCTCCATTGCCCTCAGCTTCTCGAAGATGAAGACAATGATGCGTTTGCCGCTTTCTTTACCCTGGCGGAGCTTGATCTCGCTGATTTCTTCCTTTACACCGGTCAGAAACTGAACAGTCGCCAAGACCACGCCTCCCAGGTTCAAATTTGTCCAATGTACCCGGTCTGAGTCGGGCTAGGCTTCCTGAATGAGTTTCTCCCAACCTAGAGACTTGAGTGCATGGTTGCGGTCGAGGGGCTTGCGCACCATTTTGAGGATGTCGTGGGCGTTGGTGAACCCGTGGATCATGGCAAAGGTAAACTCGACCGACCACTTGGTGGTGATGCCCCGTGCCTCAAGCGGGTTGGCATGGGCCATGCCGGTGATCACCAGGTCGGGTTTGAGTTGCTGGATGCGCTGGATCTGGTAGTAATTGTCCGGCTTTTCGACGATGCGCACGGGTGCATGGCCCATCTCCCGGCAGGTCCGCTCGAGCAGGTCTAGTTCACCCTGCTGGTAGCGCTTATCCATGTAGGGAATGCCCACCTCGTGGACGGTCATGCCGCAACGAATTAAGAAACGGGCCAGTGATACCTCGAGCAGATTGTCGCCCATGAAGAAGACCGACTTACCCTGCAAGAACTCCACATCACCTTTGAGATTTGCCCAGATCTGCTGTTCGCGCTCCTCGAGGCCCTTGGGCACCACGCCGAGAGCCTGACAGATGGCCTCGATCCAAGCGCGGGTACCGTCGGGACCGAGCGGGAAAGGGGCATTGATTAAGTTGCAGCGCATGCGCCGTTGCAAAGCTGACGCAGTACGACTCAAGAACGGATTGACCCCGGCGACGTAGGTAACGCCCTGCTCGATGATCGGCAACTCGGTGTAGCGGGGGGCCGGGAGCCAGCCTGAGACCTTGATACCCTGCTTTTTGAGTTCGAGTGTCAACTGGTTGACGACTGGATCGGTCAGGGAGCCGAACAGCACGAGGGGCTTGTGCTCGGCATATGCGGACTCGACTTTCTCGCCTTTTTTGGTGGTGCCGAAGTTGAAAAGGCCGCGTAGACTGGCGCTGCGTTCTTTTTTCTCTTCTTCTGAGCGGACTTCGGCCGGGGCGGGACAGCGCGAGGCCATCGCCGCGAGCACCGTATCCTCACCCTGGGTAAAGGCGTAGTCGAGACCATTGGCCCGGGCAACGACAATCGGGATGCCAATTTCGTCTTCGAGCTTTGGGGCGATGCCCTCCAGGTCCATCTTGATGATCTCGGTCGTGCAGGTGCCAATCCAGACGATTACCGAGGGATCGCGGTCTTTCTTGACTTGCAGGCAAAGGCGGCGTAACTCGTCGTAAGCATTGAGCTTGGCATTGACATCGCCCTCTTCAAGCTCCGCCATCGCGTAGCGGGGCTCGGCGAAGATCATTACCCCAAGTGCATTTTGCAGAAAATAACCGCAAGTCTTGGTGCCGATGACCAGGAAGAAGCTGTCCTCAATCTTTTGGTACAGCCAGGCGACGCAGGAAATCGGACAAAACGTGTGGTAATTCCCCGTCTCGCATTCAAACTGGGGACTACTGAGCGAAAGTGGTTCAGTGACCATTCTGGGGATACTCCTAGGCGGTGACGGGTGTGCGGCTGTAGAAGTCGGACAGCAGTTCGAACAGGGCACGGTCGGGCAACTCATTGGGCACAACCCCCTCAGGTCCGGCCAGAAGATGATCGGCGATGTTGAGGTAGTACTGGCAGACCGGCTCAAGCGAGGGGTCCGTCTCGGCCATCTCGAAAATTGTCTTGCCCTTGACCCGCGAAATGCGAATGTCCTCGATCAGGGGCAGCATCTCCAGTACCGGCATCGGCACGCTCTCAACATACTTGTCGATGAGATCGCGTTTGTTGGTGCGGTTGCCAACCAGTCCGGCCAGCTTCAGCGGATGTGTGCGGGCTTTCTCGCGGCAGGAAGCAGAAAT
>JACMIX010000071.1 GCA_014380935.1 Gloeobacterales cyanobacterium ES-bin-141
CGAATGGGCTAAGGTTCTGACCGGCGGCGCGGCCCTCGGCGACGGGGACCTCAGACATGGTTACTTCTTTGCACCAACTGTCCTGGATCTGGTCAGTCCGCGTATGCGCATCGCCCGAGAAGAAATCTTTGGTCCCGTGGTAGCGCTGATCGAGGTTGAATCTTTCGAGGCGGCGGTGGATGTCCTCAACGATACGCCCTACGGGCTGTCCTCCTCTATCTATACCCGTGATATCAACCGCGCCTTCCGCGCCATGCGCGATATCGAGGCCGGAATCACCTATATCAACGGCCCAACCATTGGTGCAGAAGTACACCTACCTTTCGGTGGTGTTAAGCAGACCGGCAATGGGCACCGGGAGGCAGGCACCGGTTCTCTGGATGTCTTTACCGAGTGGAAAACTGTCTACGTGGACTTTTCAGGCCGTTTGCAACGTGCCCAGATCGACAACCGTTAAGCCGGAGCACCCATGCTGAGCATCCCCACCCATCGAGCCCTGCCCTGCGCTCCGCGCCTGGTCGGACCACTACCGGGTCCCCGCGCTCGTGCGCTCATCGAACGCGACGAAGCAGTAACTTCCCCTTCGTATACCCGTGGGTATCCACTTGTAGTTGAGCGCGGGGAGGGCTGCATGCTCCAGGACGTGGACGGCAACATCTTTTTGGACATGACGGCGGGAATTGCAGTAACTTCCACGGGACACGCTCACCCCGAGGTCGTCCGGGTCATTCAAGAGCAAGCCGCACGCCTGCTGCACATGTCGGGAACCGATTTTTACTACGCGCCGATGGTGGATCTGGCCGAGTGTCTGGCCGAGCGTGCTCCCTTTCCCGAAAACCCGGACGGTGCGCGTGCCCGAGTTTTCTTCAGCAACTCCGGAGCCGAATCGATTGAAGGAGCGCTCAAATTGGCCCGCTACTACACGGGCCGCACCCAGGTAGTAGCCTTTCTGGGCGCATTCCACGGGCGTACCTACGGAGCGATGTCGCTGACGGGCTCCAAGGCGATCCAGCGCAAGCACTTCGGTCCCCTCGTGCCGGGTGTCACCCACATTCCCTACGGCACCCACGCGAGCCTCGACTACCTTGAGAGCAAACTTTTTCCCGCCGTGTTGCCGCCTGAGGAGGTTGCCGCCATCATCGTCGAGCCGATCCAGGGTGAGGGGGGCTACATCGTGCCCGAGGACGGTTTTCTGGCCCGCATTCGGGATATTTGTGACCGCCACGGCATCTTGATGGTCGTCGATGAGGTCCAGGCAGGGATGGGTCGCACAGGTCGTCTATTTGCCGTCGAGCACTGGGGTGTCCTGCCCGATGTCGTCACCCTGGCCAAGGGGATCGCCAGCGGTCTTCCCCTGGGGGCAATCCTGGCCCGGCCCCATCTGATGACCTGGCCTCCAGGATCCCACGCCACCACGTTCGGTGGCAATCCCGTCGCCTGTGCTGCAGCCAGCAAGACTCTGCAACTGCTCGAAGCGGGGCTGATCGACAATGCCTACCAGATGGGTTTGGGATTGCAGGCAGGTCTTACACAGCTCGCAGGGCGTTTCAACCGGGTCTCCCCACCACGCGGGAAAGGTTTGATGGTAGCCATTGATCTACTGGATGCGGCCGGAAACCTTGATCCCCAGTTACGCGACCGGGTGGTGGATGCGGCCTTTTACCGGGGATTATTGCTTCTGGGTTGCGGAAAAGCGGCGATCCGCTTTTGTCCGCCCCTGGTAATTGACAACGACCAGATTCAGGTTGCACTCGATATCCTGACCGGGCTATGCACGGATCTCACATGAGCGCCCGCGTTGCCGGATGTCTGTGGGACAAGCTCTGGGAGGACTACAGCCGCCGGGTGAGCTATGCCCGGGTCTACGAGCAGATGATTACCCGCGCAGGCGGGACGGTTGCAAACGACCACATTGCTTTTCGCTCCTTGCGAATCAACAGCAACGGTACGGACCTGGGAATCGTTTATCTGGAGCGGGTAGCCCTGGCCCTGGGCTATGAGGCTGCCGGGGAATATACCTTCCCCGACCAGAAGCTTTACGCCCGCCACTACCGTCACCCCGCTCAAGACCGTTTTGACCTGCCCAAACTCTTCATTAGCGAATTGCTGGTGGACGCCCTGCCCGAATCCACGGCCCGGCTCATTGCCCAGACCGTTGCAGAGGCTTACTTCCCACGGCTGCGGGATTGGAGCGCGGAGCCGTCCGACGTCGAGTGTGAACAGGCTGCGGACCGGCTTCTAGGTACTTTCACGCGACCCTGGCCTGCGCCCCCGCAGTCCGTCGTCGAGGCGGTCAACGGTGTCACCCAGTATGGAGCCTGGGTCTTGCTACATGGTTATGCCGTGAACCACTTCACCGGGTATGTCAACCGCCAGAACACTCCCCGGTACCCCGATATCGAGAGTACGGCCCTGGGTCTTGCTGCCCTGGGCGTACCGATGAAAGACGAAATCGAAGGTTCACGGGGTAGCGGTCTGCGTCAGACGGCGACTCGGGCGGTTTCTGAGTTAGTGAGTGTGCGTGATGACGCAAGAGCACTCGTCGAGATCCCCTGGACCTACGCCTATTACGAAATTGCCGAGCGCAACCCGGTAGAAGCCGCTCCGGGCAGGACAGCCCTGTTCGAAGCTTTCCTGGGTCCCCAGGCGAGCAATCTCTTCGAGATGACCCGCAAGCTGCCCTTCGATTAGCCGAGGAGCATTACACGCTCCAAGTGCCTACTCTGTCCTCAGTCCGGGGAAATTGTCATCGAGAAGTTGATCGATCATATAGGGACACACTTGCGGAAAGGTTACGTAGGGAAGTGCGGTCTCATCCGCAGCCAGATCTACAGCGTTCTCGTACATTAGCGAAATCGCTTCGGGCACGTAGGGCTGCAAACTGGGATTCTCCCGCATAAGAATCCCAAGCTCTTTGCGCTGCACACGAATAGTCCGGAACCAGCTTTGACTCCGTTTTTGCGGCTGGTATTCCCATTTGAGCAGATGTCCGATCAGAACAACTAACCGGCTTCTGACCTCCTGCCGCTGCTGCTTGCCCAGGCTCTCTATCTCCTCTGCCAGGTTTTCGATGTCAAGCTCTTCCCACTTCCGCGCTCGAATGAGTGCTGCTTGTTCTATGCCCCACCGATAGAAGTCAGCTTCGTAGAGGCTTTGCGTGGGGTACGTCGTCTCGGCAGGCTGCATATCAATCCGCGCTTGGGCAATGCTGACATTCTAGCCACGGCAGTATGACCCGGTACAGCTTCAGCAAGCCCGCGAGATCAAGGTCCAGTGGCGGTCGGAGTTGAGCATGACGGACGCCCCGACCAGGCCCGCGGCAACGGCCCCGGCAAGTACTTCTTCGGGTGTCAGAGCCGCTGCCAGGGATTCGGCAAACAGTTGACGCTGGTAGTCGGTACACTCACCCGCGTAAGTAGAGACGAGCGCATCGAGAGTGTCCTGATCCCGAGGGCGGGCAAGGTCGCGCACGAATAGCAGCCCTCCCGGCCCGAGCAAAC
>JACMIX010000072.1 GCA_014380935.1 Gloeobacterales cyanobacterium ES-bin-141
AAACGATTCCCTTAAGAATGCGATTGGAAATTTCGGCGGCCGGATCTGGCCGAGCATACTCGCCTTCGACGGGAATCAACACATCTGCTTGCCCGCCATCAACATCGGTCAAGTGCAAAGTGAGTCCGGTCGCATTCTCTTCAATCGAGTGCCGAAGGAACACGAAATCAAGACGGCTGTACTTGCGATCGACGAAGTTCTGGCGCCGGAAACCTGGGGCGATGGCAATGAGCCGCACGGGCAAGCTGTAGTCCACCCTCCCAGAGTGGGGGCGCTCTTGAATCACCGTGCTGTAATAGCGGGTCAATTGGGCGACGATGCCGCTGTCCTCAACATTCTTCAGTTCAAGGATCACCAGTGCCCCGGACTCATCGACCGCGAGCAAGTCGCTTCTGTCCTCGACCGCAACGTACTGGCGCTGCAGCAGGGTGAGCCCCAACTCTTCAAGGTGCTCTGAGAGGAACCCCTCCAGAGCTTGCTCGCTTACAAACACCCACCGGCCTGCTGAATGCTTCAGCATCTTTGTCTTCTCCAGAGCAAACCTTGCAAGCGCACTACAGAACCATCGACCAGTGAGCGAGAACCTGCCGCACCGATTCGTGAGGGTAGTTGGGCCAGCCCTTGTGATCAAGCGATCGCCGAATGGCCTCCTTTCGCCGCTCAATTGCAGTGGCAATGGCCTTGTCGGGTGATGCACAGCCTGGGGGAAGACATTCCTTACCCGGACCAGGCCAGGTGTCCGGGTAGCCCACGGGCAACCCACCGGACCGGATTTCTTCCGCTTCGGCCCGCACCGATTCGTGCTCACAGGCCCACCCATACAGGTGAAATGCACAGGTGCGTAGCATTCGCTTGACAGCGGGTACCGCGTCGGTAAAGCCCTTGAGGGGGGTGGGCAACAGCACCATGTTGCCTACACAAGAGTAGAAGCACGGGTCGCGTACGACGAAATTAGGACGCCGGAATAAGGAACAGTCGTCGCCCCAGATATGGCATACAGTCCAGTTGGGCGGTTTGTGTGCGCTGCTCACTCCCAGTGCTGCCCACAGTGCCTTTCCAGCGTGAATGTTCGTCTCCACTTTCGAAGTCACTACACTGCTTATGGAGTGCTTGTTGGAATTCACCCTGGTCCACGTCTTATCGAAGGAGTATCTGCCGCGGGCATGCTCCGGGTACCAGACCGGCAAAGACCGAAAGGTATCAGGGTGCACCCACCTGGCGCTGCTGACGATGAAGTTCATCGCTTGAGGCATGGCTTGCTCAATGGCTACCAGACCATCTGGAAATGTGGTTTGCAACTGTCCTCTCCCGCTGCGCAGGGGAAAAAGAACCCAGCAGCGCACTCTAGAGTGTGCCCGTCCAGTGATGGTGCTGAAGCAGCCTGTCCTGCCTGCCTTACTGCCCTTCGCCACCCGGTTTTCGTAGATGGCTCCCGCTTCAAGTGCGCCGACGTGGCCAAAAGCCTTGAAGAGTCCCTCTTGCACCACCCAGGCCTTGCCCCTGCCCGAGCTGAGCAGCACAGCGGTTGTAGGAGGCCATCAATTTTCGGGGGGGTGGGCCGCCTTCAAGGGGCCTACTCCCCTGGCTCAGGACTCCGAGCAGTTCAGGGAACACTACCAACCAGGCTCGGGCTGAAAAGCCTGCAGCTACTCAGATACAGCCGACACCCCCGGATTTGGTCGCCTCCCGAGAAGCCGCGTGCGAATGGCCTCGGACCTTGTCGGACAGAAGCGTAACTTAACGGTGCGGCATAACCCGTCGGGGACCGCCCTATGGAAAGGTGTAAGGTCTCGCCTGATTACATCCGGGCTCGGTTGCCACCGGGTCACCAACGGTCCGGCCGGGCAATTGCCGTCGAGCAAAAATAGCGTGAACGCGGCGGGTGAACGCACGCTTACAGCAACCGCCGTTAGCTCCCGTGTCACATCGGCTCACGTAGTCGGAGGATCCCATGCCGCAAACGGTTAAAAAGAATTGGCCGGTGAGCCACGCCATCGCCGGGGCTTTCCACCGCAGTGCCCTGGTCGCCGCGTCGATCGCCGCCGTTGCGCTTGCCCTGCCAACCCCTGCGACGGCGCAGAGTTTTCCCCTAACTTGCAAGGCGGGTTCTAGCGTGCAGCTGTCCGTCGGGATTGCCAATAGGACCAACACCGCCACAGTCGTTTTCAGGCCGAGCAACGCGCCCGCGTCTGCAGGAGTCGCGCCCGGCTTCTGCGCCTGGAGCGACCGCGGCTGGCGGGAAGGTGAGCCGACAACGCTGACGGTGCGGGACGCGGGACGCGTCGTCGGCAGCTTTCAAAACGGAACGTACTCGGACCTGAGGTTCTCGCGCGGCGACATCCAAGGGCTGGAGGGCATCACGCGCAACAGCGGCCAAACATTCATCTTCCAGGTCCACCGTGAAGGCACGGGGGGTAACGGAACGATGGTGGTCGATCGCGTCGGT
>JACMIX010000073.1 GCA_014380935.1 Gloeobacterales cyanobacterium ES-bin-141
AACTCGTACTCGCCCGGGGTTTCGGGGGTAACCACGAAGGTGACCGTCTGATTCTCGGGCAGGCGGGCGCGCTTGCCGAAGCCCGGTAGGACAATCTCCTCGCTACAGGCGGAGGATTCCTTGCGAGTGAACTTCAGGCGCACGGGTTTGCCCGCTTGCACGACAATCTCGGCGGGGCGGTAACCGCCCTGAACGGTGATGTCCACTTCCTGCATGCCGCCCGCACCGGTCTGGGCGGTGGTTTCCTCGTTCTTGTAGAAGAAGAACCACCAGACAATCACTCCTACCAAGGCGAAGCCAGTCACGTTGACAAGAATCTGAATACTATCCATGGGTTAAACCTCGACGGGTTTAGGAGCAAAAAAGCGTAGACGGTTGGCGTTGAGCACCACGGTGATGCTCGAGAGAGCCATCGCCCCGCCCGCGACGATGGGGGAAAGCAACCACCCGAAAAGTGGAAAGAAGACTCCGGCTGCGATTGGGATGCCGAGGGCGTTGTAGACAAAGGCTCCGAAAAGGTTCTGCTTGATGTTGGCGAGGGTCGCTTTCGACACTTCGATGGCGTAGACTACCGAGCGCAGCGAACCGCCGACCAGCGTTATGTCTGCTGCCTCGATGGCGACGTCGGTGCCCGTGCCGATGGCAAAGCCGACATCTGCCTGGGCAAGAGCCGGCGCGTCGTTAACCCCATCGCCGACCATGCCGACCGTGCGAACGGGCCGACCGTCCTTGCGGTTGCCCTGCTCGGCTTGCAACAACTGCACCTGATGAGCTTTGTCCTCGGGTAGTACCTCGGCAAGCACACGGTCGATACCTACTTGACGGGCAATGGCCCGGGCGGCGCGCTCGTTGTCGCCGGTCATCATCACCACTTCAATGCCCATTTTTTGAAGGGCGCGGATAGCTACTGCTGAGTCTTCTTTAACCGTGTCGGCCACGGCGATGATGCCAGCCGGGTGACCGTCCACGGCGACGAACATTGGGGTCTTACCCGCGTCGGCAAGACGGGCCGCGTCCGCTTCGAACCTATTCATCAAGACTGCCTGGGCCTGCATCAGCCGCGCGTTGCCCACCAGCACCACGCGACCGTTCACCGTCGCCTTGACTCCCTGACCGGGGACCGAATCGAACGACTCGGGCTCGGTCACGGCGATATTGCGGTCGCGAGCACCCTCGACGATTGCCGTAGCCAGTGGGTGTTCGCTACGACGGTCGGCGGTCGCGGCCAGAAAGAGCAGTTCCTCGGCTGTAAAACTCTCCAACGGTAGTACATCCGTGAGTGCGGGCTTCCCTTTGGTAATCGTGCCGGTCTTGTCGAGGACGATGGTGGTCAGTTTGGAGGCGGTTTCGAGCGCCTCTCCATTACGGACGAGCACGCCATTCTCGGCGGCCTTGCCCAGACCCACCACCAGGCCCATGGGGGCAGCGAGGCCCAGGGCACAGGGGCAGGCAATGATCAGGACCGTCACCGCCGCGATCACCGCCAGGTTGAGGGC
This sequence comes from Gloeobacterales cyanobacterium ES-bin-141, assembly GCA_014380935.1. Lineage (GTDB taxonomy): Bacteria > Cyanobacteriota > Cyanobacteriia > Gloeobacterales > Gloeobacteraceae > JACMIX01. The sequence continues at coordinate 1,497 of JACMIX010000073.1, forward strand.
GGGACCGAAGTTGAACCAGACCAGGAACGTCAGGATAGCGAAGATCGCCACCCCCGGCACGAAGTAACTGGAGACAGTATCCACCAGGCGGGCAATGGGTACCTTCGTGCTCTGCGCACTCTGTACCAGTTGCACAATCTGAGCCAGGGCCGTCTGCTGACCGACTTTGGTCACCCGAAACCTGAATGCACCGGTCTTGTTGAGGGTGGCACCCACGACTGCGTCTCCGGGACGCTTGTCTACGGGTACCGATTCACCGGTGACCACCGACTCATCGACTGCCGACTCGCCCTCTGTAATGACCCCATCAACCGGAACCTTTTCGCCTGGCCGTACCAGCACCACCTCACCCACTCCCACATCCTCGATAGGCACATCGACTTCCTGGCCGTCTCGGATCACCCGAGCGGTCTTCGCTTGCAGTTCGAGCAGTTTTTCGAGAGCGGCATTGGCCTTACCACGTGCCCGGGCTTCGAGCGCCTGTCCGAGGAGCACCAGGGCGATGACGAGCACGGCCACATCAAAGAACATGCCACGGCTCGCTTCGGGAAAAAGTCCGGGTGCTATGGCCACTACGGTCGAGTACAACCACGCCGAGCCGGTACCCAGGGCAATCAAGGTGTCCATGTTGGCGTTGTGGTTGCGCAAGTTGTGCCAGGCTCCCTGAAAGAACTGCGCACCCGACCAGGCCAGCACTGGAAAACACAAAACCGCCGCTGCCACACCATGCACACCCAAGTAAGGCATCGCCGCCGCGCTCCAGGTGGGGATGTAATCGACGAGCATCAACAGCAGCATGGGCACTGCCACCGCCGCCGCAAAGTAAAACTTGCGCATCGTCAGCCGGTAGGCGGCTTCTTGCTCCCCCACCTCCACTGGTTCTGCCGAACCGCCTTCCCCATGTCCGTCGTGTTGCGCGGCGCGGTGGTGATCGTGGTCATGCTCCCCGGGGATAGGAGGCGATTCGGCGGGGTAACCGGCTACGGCCAGGGCCTCGCGGATTGCCCTTTCCGATTGGGTCGTCTCGACGGACACCCGCTTGGATTGGATGTCGATATCAAGCTGTGCGGCGGAATCAACCGTATGTACAGCCTGGTTCACAGCCTGAACGCAGCCTTCACAAGACAGCTTCGGCACTTTTAATTGAATAGCCATGGATAAATCCCTCCCGAACGGGCCAACCGCCCATCTACCACGACGCTAAACCCTGAAGTCAGCTATAAAGTCAAGTGTTAATTCTTCATTCAGGCTCGGCTCCAGATTGGGCCGTCCTGTGAGCCGCGTCTTCCCCGGATTGCGATGCCTATGATCGCAGCTTAGCCCGGACTCCAACCAACACCACTCTCCCATTGGACTCATTTTGCTAATGCTGCAAAAGGGGTTTGAGTTTGACCGGGTGCGCACTCGCCACCCCTTCAATCAGGCTGCACAGTGCTTCGGCGCCCGGCGCGTCCTCGGGCTCGCCCTGCCAGCGCTGCTGATATGCGGTGAGCTCGCCTTTCAGTGATTGCAGCCGGGCGATTTGTTCCTCTAGATAAGCGATCTTGCCATCCAGCAATTCGCGTACTTTCGAACAGGCCGGATTCCCCTGCTGGCGTACCCCCAACACTTGCTGGATTTCGTACAGGCTGAATTCCAGGCACTGCGCTTTCTTGATGAATTGCAGCTTGCGCACCGCCTCAAGGCCGTAGTAACGGTAGCCGCTTTCGCTCCGGTAGTCCGGCTCGATCAGCCCCAGCGACTCGTAGTAGCGGATCGTACCGACGGCTACGCCCACCTGTTCTGCCACTTCCCCGATTTTGAGTGCCTTGCCGGGGGCCACTTCATTGGTTCTGCTGCGTGCGGTGCCACCCATCATCAAGTCCTTGCATGTCTACCCCGCATCATAAACCCTATAGTGTGCTGTAGAGTCAAGGGTAGTTCGCAAGAGTCGAAAAGACCTGCACCAACGTGAGTGACTTTGCTCGCTGATCAGTGCCCTTCTGCCCCTTCCTCGGCGAATGCGATTACCCTGTCTGCAACTGGTTTAGTAGGGCACTTGACTCTACAGTCGGCTCTAGACCTTAAAATCTATTGAAACTGAATCCGGTCGCTCCAGCAGAGCAACCGGTGCAATGGAGATTGTCAATGAGCAAATTCGTCGTTCTTCTGTTCATCGCGGCGGCAGCAGTGATGCTGCCCCAGCAAGCACATGCCCAGGATATAGCTCAAAGCATGCCGGGCATGGAGATGCAAAAGGGCAGCGAAGCAAGACCCGATACGGCAAAGGCCAGCGGGATGTCTTGTTGCTGCTCAAAAAAAGACGACAGCCCCAAGAAATCCGAACCGACCGGACAGTCGGTTCGATAGGGAAGATGGGGGGCACCGTCGCAGTCTTTAAGGGCACCCCCTCGCTACACTAGACCTCTTGCACGCATGTCAAAATGACAAGCTCAAAATATTGGAAACTCGTTCCATAATCTGGTTCATGCAAGAGGTCTACTGAACCTGTATAGAAGTCATCGACAGCTCTACAGTTGACACTCAGAGGCGTTCAGGCTGCCGAACAGGCCGTCCTCCTCGCCATTTGGACCAGCGGTGAAGTAGAGATAGTTCGAGCGCCCGAGCGATTCGCCGTTGCCAAAGCTCAATCCCCACAGGCCATCTACCTGCACAGGCACACCACCGGCATCGCGCAGATAGTCAATCTGCTTGCCGGTGCGCAGGTTGAAGCCAACCACCGTGCCATCACCAAAATTACCTACGAGCAGTGCCCCACTGAGCGGGCCGAAGTCGTCCGGCGCAATCGCCATCCCCCAGGGAGCGTTGAGCCGTTCACTGGGCTCGAAAGTGCGCAGATACTCACCGCGCCGGCTGAAGACCACTACGTAGCCCAGGCC
>JACMIX010000074.1 GCA_014380935.1 Gloeobacterales cyanobacterium ES-bin-141
AGGGCCTGTACCCAGGTCGAGCCAGACTCCGAGCGGCGGCGCGAGTGCAAGCAGGTCACGCACGAAAGCCCGGTTGACCTCACTGTGATCCATGCGGTCATATTCTTGAGCGTCCTGAAGCGTGTCCATGACCTCGGGTTCGAGCACCCGCTCAAGCATGCACAAGGTCCTCGAAGACTTGCTGGACGGCCGGGTGAACGAGTTTTCCCTGGGCTACGTTGATGCCCTTGGCGAGGATGGGGTTCTGGTTGGTAGCGGCGGGATACCCCAGTTTGGCCAGTTGCATGACGTAGGGGAAAGTGGCGTTGGTGAGCGCCTGGGTCGCGGTCCATGGTACGGCACCGGGCATGTTCGGTACGCCGTAGTGGACGACGCCCTCCTCGATATAGACGGGCTGCGAGTGGGAAGTAGGCCGCAATGTCTCGACGCAACCACCCTGATCTACTGCCACATCTACAATCACCGATCCGGGAATCATGCGGCTAACCAGGTCGCGGCTGACCAGTTGAGGTGCTTTCTTACCTGTCAGCAGCACGCCACCGACCAGTAAGTCGGCCTGGGGAACCACCTGCTCAATCGTCTGACGGGTACTGAAGAGAAGTTCGACTCGCGTCCCGAACAGGTCCTCCAGGTACTGAAGACGGTCGAGGTTGACCTCCAGGATCTGGACCCGTGCGCCCATGCCGATGGCAATGCGAGCTGCCTCGGTCCCGACAATACCGCCTCCCAGGATGACCACCCGGCCGGGTGGTACGCCCGGCACACCACCGAGCAGGACACCCCGGCCACCCTGCTGCTTTTCGAGAAACCGGGCACCGAACTGGACTGCGAGGCGACCGGCAATCGCGCTCATCGGGGTCAGGAGCGGTAGGCGGCCATCCGGTAGGGCAACCGTTTCATAGGCAATGCAGACCGCACCCGAATCGAGCAGGGCCTCGGTCAGCTCGCGGTTCGCGGCTAGGTGCAAGTAGGTAAAAAGGATCTGGTTTTTGTGCAGGAGCGCGTATTCGCTTTTGAGGGGTTCTTTGACCTTGACTACCATCGGCTGTGCGTAAACTTCCTCGGCAGTTGAGACAATCTCGCCCCCGGCAAGTTCGTAGTGGAGATCGCTGAAGCCCGACCCGAGCCCCGCACAAGTTTCGATCACCACATGATGACCCTGGTCGCTCAGGGCACGGACGGTTGCGGGTGTCAGGCCGACGCGATATTCCTGGTCCTTGATTTCTTTGGGAACACCAATGTGCATATCGGTTACCGGAGGTGCCTCAATTAGCTGGAACTGCTGAAGGTGTCCTTGAGGACCGTTCGTGCAGCGAGGTGCTTGAGTGTGGTTTGCAAGATCTCGATTTCGCGTTGCAGGCGTTGGGCTGTGTTTTGAAGCTCCAGGAGCGACTGCTGCTCTTCGCAGGCTCCGTAGAAACTGCCCCCAATCCAGTAGGACAACTCAAGCGGGTTGTCGGGCAGAGTAGGCAGCTGAATCGGACGGTCCATCAGCTTGCCCGAAAGGCGCACCACATCCGACAGCAAGCGCTGAGCATCTCGGGTCAGGAAGGTCAGGTCGCCCTCGACGGGTTCGTCATCGATCCACTGAATCAGCCCGACTCGGTAAGGTTTTTGGCGGGTGTATTCGAGGACCCGAAAGCGTTGCTGGCCGACCGTCAACAGGTTCATCCGGTCGTCAGGCAAGCGCTCGATTTGCGTGATCTCAGCACAGCTACCCATCTTGGCCGGTTGCTTGGTCTCCGGGTCCCACAACAAGACGCCGAAACGTTTGTCGGTATCCAGGACGGTGTTCATCATCATGCGGTAGCGGGGCTCGAAAATATGCAGTGGCAGAGGACGCCCCGGAAAGAGTACGACCTCTGGCAAGGGAAATAGCGGTAGTTCCTGGACGGCTAGGGATGAAGAGAGACTCATTATTGACCAAACTCCGAACGGGCTTGCTTGACGAGTTCGACTGTGACCAGGTCAACCTCGTATGCGCGGGCCAACTCCTCGATGCGCAGACGGGCCGGGGAGCGGGCGAAAAAGGGGATGTTTTGCAGCTTTGCGAGTGCTTCCGGTGTCCATTCGAGTTCATCGACGTCCCCGGACGCCAAAGCTACCCGCTGAGCCCTCTCAGAACTGTCAGGGTAAGCCACGGCAACTGCTCCTGAATAATCACTCCTATTGTATCCCGCTCATCCCTGCCTGCACTCCACCAGGAGGGCGACCTGATTACCTTTGTCCCCGCAAGTTCCTCGATCAAGTCGCGTACGGCTTCGACGCCAGAGCGAGCCCAGAAGGCTGACTCAGCGGCACTACGACTTGCTTCCCTGGCAGCTTCGAAGGTGCAAAGCTGCTACATTATTACCGCTCGGGCAATCCGGCCTGTCTAAAAACTTGCTCGGGAGTGAGAATAGGCCCATCAAGCACCTCATCCCCGGCAATCTGCCGTTCTGAAGTGTAAGTTTGGGGAGGACTATCCGGGTAGAACACGGTGATGCTTCTTGCTTGGGTATCTACGATCCAGACTCGCAATATACCCGCCTTCAAATAATCAGTTGCCTTTGCCGTCATTTTCCCGAAGGTCTGACCGGGCGAAATAATCTCGATCACCAGTTCCGGCCTGACCGGACACGCTTCATCCAGCATCCAGTCTTGAGGCAAACGCGCATAAGAGACAAATATCAGGTCAGGTACCGGCACCCAGTCCCGGTCATTCCGTTGCAGAATCACTGCCCATTCAGGGTAGACTCGGCCTCGACCTAGACTCCAACTCTCGACTAGAGCCAGCAGAGCTTTCTGCACAGCGGAGTGGAAAAGCTTTGGAGACATCTTGGGTATTGCTTGACCCTCGATCAATTCACAGGCCGCATCATCCGACGGCAAGGCTAGAAACTCTTGCAACGTATAGGTCTTGACTATCACCTCAAGGCTCGCTTCCATGGTCGGCACCTCTCTTGACGCGTTGGTTCATCTCCTCGAGCCACCACCGACAAAGACCTGCGTACGTGGACAATTTAGCAAAAATAGCTTTGGAGAGCGCTTCGTTGTAGGTATGAACTGTAAGGTTCCGGTCGTCGGTCATTTCTAAACCCAGCTGAGTTTGCGTATCATTCAGCAGACCGACTTCCCTGGCAGAGCGGATTGCCGCCTTGGGAGAGCCGACTTCCAATCCTTCCTGTATCAGCAAGTAACGCTGAGCTGCTTTCCAGGTGGTTTCAAAAGTGTACTCAAACCGCTGAATTGCCGCATCACGCTCCACGGGTGTGGGACGCGTGATAGACACCAGTTCTTGTAAGGTATCGAGGGCTTTTCGGGCAATCAGTAGACGTTCTAAGAGTCGATCCATACAATGCCTTCCCGGTTGACGCGCTCTTGAAACTCAGGACTGGCAGCACTCAGGTCAACTACATCGACACGGTAAGGAATTGTGCTTTCTTCCAATTGCTCACGCAGAGTAGCGAGTAAACCCCCGGGTAAGGGTTGATGAGACAGGATGGCAAGGTCGATGTCACTGTTGCGATGCTGCGTGTTCTTGACCCAGGAACCAAACAAGAGCACTTTGACGGAGTAAGGTTTCAGTGTCCGAAGAGTAATAGTCTTAACTTGCTCTAAGACAGATCCAGTCCTAACCTCCATCAAAAATACCTATTTTATGTATTGCTCATCCTGAACTCTCCCAAGTTTCGTGCAGATCCAGCTACTCTAAATCGTTGCTTGCGTCTACGTAAACAACAAACCGAATGACTTGGCGTTAGATTATTAGTAGTAACACTTTAAATACTACTGTGCTCGGGTGGACACAACCTTGATTGATAACGCTTATCCCGGCAAGCGCCGCTTCTCCGTCACCATCGACGCCCATCTGGCTGATCGGATTGATCAACTTACCCAAAATCGCAGTCAGGCTGTAGAAGAGGGATTGCGATTGTGGTATGCCAAACAGATAGAGGACCAGATACGTACCTTCTATCAGGTCCGTGATCAGGTAGACGTCGATTTTGAGCAGGAATGGGTAAGGCGAACCCAACCTCAAGCACTGGCTGCCTGGGAGGAGGCTCCCTGGGACTTATCCCGTGATTGAGCCGGTCGAATACCCTCGGCAAGGCGAAGTCTAC
>JACMIX010000002.1 GCA_014380935.1 Gloeobacterales cyanobacterium ES-bin-141
GTATTGTCGGGATGGGGTTGCTTATTTACGTAAGTCTTACCCTTGGGGAACCACTCATCAAACGTCTTGGCAAGACGGGTATGGGTGCCCTCAACCGGGTGCTGGGCTTTTTGATCCTGGCTATCGCCGTACAGTTTGTTGCCGACGGCTCTATTGCTCTGCTGAAGTCTGTGCCGGGATTACTCAACTAACCATGACGGCTGTGCAGCGGACACCGGTGCCGGGCGGGCGTATGCTTGGAATGTTTATCTCAAGCAGCGCGGTCTGAACCCTATGGTACTTTTCGTGCATACCAGGTTTACTCTATGAACCGCGAAATGCCGCTACATACAAAGATCTTCATCGGGCTTTTCACAGGGCTCGTACTGGGTCTGTTGTGCGAATTTTTCCTGCCAGGTGACGAGCGCGTCAAATGGGTCGTTGCCAACATCGCCTACCCGGTCGGCCAGGTCTTCTTGCGTCTTATTTTTATGATCGTTATCCCGCTCATCTTCACCGCCATCGTCCTGGGCGTGGCCGACCTGGGCGATATCAAGAAGATCGGGCGCATCGGGCTGAAGACGCTCCTGTTCACGGTAGTAATTACCGGAATTTCTGTACTGATTGGTCTGGGTCTGGTCAACACGATCAAGCCCGGCACGGGGATATCCCCTGAGAGCCGTACGGCCCTACTCGGTGCCCTGACCAACAACGACAAAGTCACCAGCATCGTCACCTCGGCCGGTGAGTCGAAAACAGCCATCCAGACCCTGGTTGATATCATCCCGCGCAACCCGCTTGCCGACGCCGTCAACGCCTTCGATCCCAGCTACCGTGGCGGCGGGCTGTTGTCGGTCATGTTCTTCGCGCTCGTTTTCGGTGTGGCCATGGCCCTTTGCGATCCGGAGCGAATGGAGCCCCTGAAGCGTGGGCTCCAGGCCATCTACGACGTCGTGATGAAGATTATCGACTTTGCGATGAACCTTGCCCCCTACGGGGTGGCGGCCCTCATCTTCTCGACTGCGGCACAGCTGGGGTTCGAAGTCATCGTCGTGCTCTTCAAGTATGTCTTTGTCGTCCTGCTTGCCCTGGTGATCCACCAGTTCGTCACCTACAGTCTGGTGATCAAGTTCGCGGCCAAGGGAGATCCGATTGCGTTCTTCAAAGGCATCTACGAGGTGATGCTGACGGCCTTCTCGACCAGTTCATCCAATGCCACCCTGCCTACCTCGATCCGCGTCACCACCGATGTCCTCAAGATCAACCGCGACATCACCAACTTCGTGCTCACGGTTGGCTCGACCGCCAACCAGAATGGCACCGCTCTCTACGAGGGGATCACAGTGCTCTTTCTGGCCCAGTTCTACGGTATCGAACTAACCATTGCTCAGCAGCTGACAGTTGTTTTGCTCTCGATTCTAGCTGGGGTGGGTACGGCTGGGGTACCGGGCGGGTCACTGCCGCTCATCGTACTCGTCCTGCAGACAATCGGTGTCCCGGCGGAGGGAATCGGTATCATCCTGGGAGTAGACCGCATCCTCGACATGAGCCGCACGGTCGTGAACGTGACCGGCGACATTACCCTGGCTGCCTGGGTAGACGCCTCGGAGGCAGACGAAGCCAGGGACGCAAAGGCGGCATAGGGTATGAGTCTGCGGTTGGTGATCGGGTTGGGCAATCCGGGTTCGCAGTACGCAAACACCCGGCACAATATCGGCTTCATGGTGCTCGACCGTCTCGCGGCGCAGTGGGGCTGGCCGTGGCGGGACAATAAACGCTTCAAGGGCCTGTGTGCAGAAGGTGCGGGTCCCGCAAGCAAACTGCTCCTGCTCAAGCCGACCACTTACATGAACAACTCGGGCGAATCGGTTCGCGCCGTGCTCGATTACTACCGATTCACAGCCCAGGACATCCTGGTCATCTACGACGACACAGCCCTGCCGACCGGCAAAATCCGCCTGCGCACTGAGGGCTCGGCAGGTGGCCACAACGGGGTCAAATCGCTCATCGCCCACCTGGGCACCCAGACGTTTGCCCGCTTGCGCGTCGGCATCGACGCAAAACCCCCCGAGCAGGACCTGGCCGACTACGTGCTCGGAAAATTCTCGCCTCAACAGGCCGAGCGGCTGCCCTCGGTGCTCGAAGGGGCAGTCAAGGCAGTCGAGACCGCCCTGCACGAAGGGCTCGAGAAAGCCATGAACCGCTCCAACAGTCAGGAGTTCTAATCTGTCCGTTCAGGCAGCCCCAGGCGGCGCATCTCGTCGATGAGTCGGCGTACGGCCCGGCCCCGGTGACTGTAAGACTGTTTTTCTTCTATCTCCAGCTCAGCAAAGGTCTTGTCCAGTGAGCGCATCCAGAAAATCGGGTCGTAGCCGAAGCCCGCACTTCCTCGGGGAGCATCGAGCACTTCGCCTTCACAGGTACCCTCCGCGTCTAGAACAATCGCGGTCGGACTCGCCAGGGCCACCACACACACGAAGCGCGCCGCGCGGTCGAACTTTCCCTGCATCGCCGTGAGCAACCGTGCAATGCGTTCTGAATCCGTAGCTCCATAACGGGCTGAGTAAACCCCCGGTGCTCCCGCAAGCGCCCGGACCTCAAGGCCCGAGTCGTCCGCAAGCGCCCATTCACCCGTGGCACGGGCGACGCCCAAGGCCTTTAAATGGGCGTTTGCCCGAAAAGTCAGGCCCGTCTCCTCGATCTCCAGATCGGCTGGTTTCACCACAACCTGCCAGCCACTTGGTGTCAACAACTCACCCAATTCAGCAAGCTTGCCCAGGTTCGAGGAAGCTAATATTAACCGTTGCATCGGAATATAAACATCTACGAAGTTATTTGTTTTAATACCAGTATGAAACAATTTACACTGTCTAACTGGGTGAGTAGAAGTTCAACGATTAACTTTAGCGAAGATTTGAAGTTTTTTACTATTTGACGGTTGTCGCTGATGCCTGAGAAGGCCTAACCTAAACATGTTCCCTCCTGCACTATCAGCTGTAAGGATTCAGGGTCGATGGCAAATTTTTACGATCTCAAACACTACATTGCCCACTACCTCAATAAGGGCCGGTGTCTGGTCAGCAACAAAAGCAAAATCATTCCCTTCAGTGACAGGGTATACGACCGGCGCGGCAACTATTCTGAACCCTTCAACTGTTTCATCGATCGGCTATTGGAGAGTGGCGAATTTTTTCACCTTTATATCGAAGGGGACAAGTACGCCTTCGGAGAGCTAGTTCACTCAAAGTACGACCTTGAGTATTGTGTACGTTGCGAGGAACCGATTCCAACTGCCAGTGCATTGGGTCCGCCCGCTCATTACCTGTATCCGGACGCTGCTTCTGTGACCACGGTTGAAGAGCTTACAAACGAAAACGGGTACCAGAGGTACCCGACAGAACGCAAGCAGTAGAGGCGATCAGGCCTTCCACTTTTTACCGACTAGCTCAGCCAGGTCCACGACCCGCTGAGAGTAGCCCCACTCGTTGTCATACCAGGCAATAACTTTGACAATGTTGTCCTTGACGACCATGGTCAGGTCGGCATCGATGATCGAAGAGGCGTCGTTGGAGCGATAGTCGATCGATACCAGGGGTATTTCACTAAACTCGAGAATGCCCTTCATAGGGCCGTTAGCAGCCTCCTTGAGCACGTGGTTGACCTGCTCGACCAGGGTCGCTTTTTCAACCTGGACAACTAGATCGACGACTGAGACATTCGGTGTCGGGACGCGGAAGGCAAGCCCGTCCAATTTGCCTTTGAGTTCGGGTAGAACCAGACCGATAGCCTTGGCAGCACCGGTGCTCGTCGGGACGATGCTCAAAGCAGCGGCGCGGGCACGGCGCAGATCGCGGTGGCTCGCATCGAGCAGGCGTTGGTCACCGGTGTAGCTGTGGATGGTCGTCATCGTGCCGCGCAGAATGTTGAAGTTGTCGTTAATGACCTTGGCCATCGGTGCCAGACAGTTGGTGGTGCAGGATGCGTTGCTGATGATGGTGTGGGTGTCGTGCTCGTAGAGATAATCGTTGACGCCGACGACGAAAGTACCATCGTCATTCTTGCCGGGTGCCGTAATGAGCACTTTCTTCGCCCCAGCCTGCAAGTGCTTGGAGGCTCCATCCCGGCTGGTGAAAACACCTGTCGCTTCGATGACCAGGTCAACACCCCAATCCTGCCAGGGCAGATTGAGGGGATTGCGGTCCGCAGTGCATTTGATCATATGGCCGTTGGCCGTCAGGGAGTTGTCGTCCGAGCTGACCTCGCCGTGGAATGGCCCCAGCATGGAGTCATATCGGAGCAGGTGAGCGTTGGTGTGGGGATCGGAAGTATCGTTGATCGCTACCACTTCCAGATTGGACTCGCCGCGGCCCAGCCAGCAGCGCAGAAAATTGCGCCCAATCCGTCCAAAGCCGTTGATTGCTACTTTGATAGTCATTGTCGTCCCTGCCGAGTGAGCACCAATAAACGGGGCGGACCCCAGGTGTTTGGGTATACCCCAAGATTCTACCAGGGGTTGCCTGGGCTCGAATCGTCGCGGAGCAATTAGTATTACGACACTGACCTCGGTTGAGATCGTCTAGGCTGGTGAGGTTCGTTGCTCCCTGATTGCTATTGAATGCTACGCCAGTGCAGCGGCCTATTATCGTCGGGATCAGCGGCGCTTCCGGCCTGATCTACGCCGTCCGCACGCTCAAGTTTCTCTTGTTTGCCGATTGTGAGGTAGACGTAGTCTGCTCCCGGGCGAGCTATCAAGTCTGGCGCGACGAGATGCATGCGCCGATGCCCATGGAACCTACAGAGCAGGAGCGTTTCTGGCGCGAGCAGACCGGCGAGAGCACCGGCAAGCTGCGTTGCCATGCTTTCGGCAATATCGGTGCCTCGATTGCCAGCGGGTCTTACCGGACCCGCGGCATGCTGATCATCCCCTGCAGCATGGCAACAGTAGGTAAACTCGCCGCGGGTTTGAGTTCTGACTTGTTGGAGCGCGCCGCCGATGTGCAGATCAAGGAGGGGCGCACCCTGGTGCTCGTGCCCAGGGAGACGCCTTTGAGCTTGATCCACCTGCGCAACCTGACCACACTTGCGGAGTGCGGAGTGCGCATCGTGCCTGCTATTCCTGCCTGGTACCAGCAACCCCGTACAATCGAGGACCTGGTGGATTTCGTCATTGGCCGTGCCCTCGACCAACTTGATATCGAACACGACCTGTTCACCCGCTGGAATCCCTTATAATTTGGGCGCAGGTCAGGGAGCGCACATGACAGTACTTCGCGTCGGCGTGTTGGGGTTTGGTGGTCTGGGTCAGGCTGCTGCCAGGATGCTAGCCCTAAAGCAGCAGATGTCCCTGGTCGTAGCAGGCGACAGCCAGGGTTATGCCTACAACCCGGCAGGACTCGACTGGCAGAGCCTCCAACAAGCCGTCCGGGAGCAGGGCTCAGTGGGATTTGCCGAGCAGGGCACCCTTTGTGCTGACCCGATTGCCACACTCCTCGAGTGTGGCCTGGCCGTCGACGGATATTTCCTCGCGCTGCCCAACCTGCCCAACACTTTCATGGCATCCGTGGCCCGACAGTTTATTAAAGCCGGCTGGCGTGGAGTGCTCGTGGACGCTATCAAGCGCACCAGTGCCGTCGAACAAATGCTCACCCTGCAAGCTGACTTCAAGCAAGCCGGGATCACCTACATTACCGGTTGCGGAGCGACACCCGGCTTGCTGACCGCCGCCGCTGTCCTCGCCGCCCAGAGCTATAGCGAAGTTCACAGTGTCCGCATCACTTTCGGGGTGGGCATTGCCAACTGGGAGCACTACCGTGCCACTGTCCGGGAGGACATTGCTCATCTGGCGGGCTTTGATGTTGAACGTGCCCGAGCGCTCAGCGATGCCGAGGTTGCTGCCCTGCTCGATGAAACCGACGGCCTGCTGAAGCTTGAGGACATGGAACACGCCGACGACATTTTGCTCGAACTTGCCGGGATATGCGACCGGGAGCGAGTCACAGTCGGAGGTGTAGTGGACACACGCAATCCGCGCAAGCCTCTCAGCACCAATGTTCAGGTGACAGGCCGCACCTTCGAGGGCAAAATCTCGACCCACACCTTTACCCTTGGCGATGAAACTTCTATGGCCGCCAATGTCTGCGGACCGGCCTTCGCCTACCTAAAAGCCGGTATCGAGCTGTATCGCCGCGGATGTTACGGCCTCTGGAGTTCGGCCGACTTGATGCCTCGCTTTGTCCGCTGAGCCACCTACTGCCGATGAACAGTATTTCTCCTGAACAACTCACCCAGATCAGCGCATTCACCCATACCGACCGTCTGCGCGCGCTGGTCATCCTCAATCAGTTTTACTGGGAGCGCTTCGGGCGCACCTACCGCAACAGCGCCGACCTGCTCTGCTTGGACACTACTCAAGCGCAGGAGTTGATTCAGAAGCTCGACCACGAGTGGCAGGCTAGTCTGTGAAGGACCACCACAGAAACATTCTGGGCTGAATTTGCATCCTCTCTTGAGGAGTCGTATCTGATTCAGGTGAGGTCGCTGTGTTAAGGCAAGTTGCTTTTATGCTTTTGTTCGTACCAATTTTATCCGGGGCGTTGGTGTCCGCGACGTCTGCTCCATTGCCCGCGCAAAATTTGCCGTTGCTTGCGCAGAGCAACACTCAGTTTGATTTTCGCAACGTGTCCGACTATAACAAGTTGATTGAAAAGCTCATCCTGGACTACCAGGAAGGTCGGTTGTCCAGGGACGAAGCCCTACGCCAGATCAAAGCCGCCGATCAGTATGCAACTTCAAGACTTGACCGGCCCCTCTACCCCGTTGAGGGTCTGCGCAAAAAGACCACTGAGACATTCGGGTTTGTGTACGAAGCCGACAACAAGCAAGCGAGTCTCAATGACCCGACAAAATTCAAGAACCTCAAGGAGTACGGGGCGCTACTAGATGAGGTTACTCAGAGATACGAAGAAGGCAAAATCACCAAAGATGCGGCCCGACGTTTTATCGAAACGGCCAATCAGCAGGCAACCGAGGAACGCTCGACGAGATTTTACCCATTTCGCGGCCAGCGGGAGAAGATAGCCCAGAGATTCGGATTTATCTATGAACTCGACGCGAAAGACGGCAAGATACGTGAAATGGCTGACAGTTCTGCATCCTGGCCTGCAAAGGTAACACCCGAGTACTGGTCTGATCAGGGGCAAAAAGCCGTTACTGAAAAGAATTACAAACTTGGCATCCAGTACTACGATCTGGCCTTGCAGATAAATTCGCGCTCGGCAAAAACCTACCATAGCCGGGGAAATGCCTACTACAAACTCAAAGCGTACAAAGAAGCAAAAGATGACTACAGCCGCGCAATTGGTATCGACTCGGGTTTTGCCGAGGCCTACTACAACCGCGGTAATACCTACTCAAATCCTCAACTCAAGGACTACGAGAAGGCAATCGAAGATTATACAAAAGCAACCGAGATCAATCCCAAATACGGCAAGGCTTACTACAACCTGGGAAATGTTCGCTATCAGCTTCAGGACCGATGTGGGGCGCTCAAAGAGTGGCAAAAAGCGGCGGTTATTTTTCAGGATGAAGATGACACAGCTTCTTACGAGGTTGCATCGAGAAATATTCAAAATCTCTCGGCTACGGGAGTAAGCTGCTCGACAAAAAGTTAGCCAGGGCACACCTTAGTCGTTTTCGAGCCAATTGAGCTTGAGATCGGCAGGAGGGTCTGCTGCAGGGACCGGGGCAGGTTTGGGAGGCACTTCAGTAGGCTGGCGCACTACCGGACTGGATGGCTTCGCAAAAGTAGGTGGTTTCTCTTTGGTTTTCGCCTGGACGGGCCTTCCGGCTGCCGGGCGTGGTAAGCGCTTTTCGATATCGGTAACGGACGGCTCGGGCCGGGCCGGTTGGGTTTGTACAGGCGGGGGGGGATTGGCAATCACCGGTTGGTCCTGGGCAGGCGAGTTGTGCATTCCCCAAAGAACCATCAGCAGCAGGGCAATACCTCCGCCAATCAACACCGGCAACGGAAATTGACGGGAAGCAACGTCGAGAACCTGAGTGCCTACTTGTTGGAGGGGTTGACCGAGTAACGATATTTTGTGAACAGCGACTGCGGGCTCCTTCTTCCAAACATTGTCAGCAGGAAGATCGGCGGCGGCAGTAGGTTTGACTGCCTCGTGTTGCGACCAGAGGGCTTCGAGTTCGACGGCTCGCGACCGGCTTACTGTTTGTGCGGGTATGGCCTTGAGGTACCTGAGCGCTTCTTCCCACTGCTTGTTTTCGGCCATCGCTTCGGCTTCGCGCAGTGTGTCGAGTGCCTGCTGCTCTTTTTGCCACTGGTTAATCAGAGGCTCAACCCTCTGGGCTACGCCCGGCAACGCA
>JACMIX010000075.1 GCA_014380935.1 Gloeobacterales cyanobacterium ES-bin-141
CGGGCCTACGTGGTCTTCGGCAAGGCGAACACGACCGCAGTGGACCTGAGAAGCCTGGGCAGCGGCGGCTTCGCTATCGACGGCGCGGCGGGTGGTGACGGGGCCGGTCGTTCCGTGTCCGATGCCGGGGACGTCAACGGTGACGGCATTCCTGACCTGCTCGTCGGGGCACTATTTGCAGATGCCCAGGGCAGGAGTCTTGCCGGACGGGCCTACGTGGTCTTCGGCAAGGCGAACACGACCGCAGTGGACCTGAGAAGCCTGGGCAGCGGCGGCTTCGCTATCGACGGCGCGGCGGGTGGTGACCGAACCGGTGAGTCCGTGTCCGGGGCCGGGGACGTCAACGGCGACGGCATACCCGACCTGCTTGTTGGGGCAGATGGTGCAACCCCTCAGGGTAGAAATGGTGCCGGACGGGCCTATGTGGTCTTCGGCAAGGCGGACACGACCACGGTGGACCTGGCCAACCTCGGCAACGGCGGCTTCGCTATCGACGGCGCGGCGGGTGGTGACAACGCCGGTTTTTCCGTGTCCGGGGCCGGGGACGTCAACGGCGACGGCCTCCCGGACCT
This sequence comes from Gloeobacterales cyanobacterium ES-bin-141, assembly GCA_014380935.1. Classification (GTDB taxonomy): domain Bacteria; phylum Cyanobacteriota; class Cyanobacteriia; order Gloeobacterales; family Gloeobacteraceae; genus JACMIX01. The sequence continues at coordinate 573 of JACMIX010000075.1, forward strand.
GCTCGTCGGGGCAGTATCCGCAAACCTTCGAGGCAGGAATGCTGCCGGACGGGCCTATGTGGTCTTCGGCAAGCGCACAGACACCAATCCAATCGACCTGCGCAACGTCCAACTCTCTGCCGCACCCGATCTCTCCTCCGCACTGCGCGGCGCAGCCGTCACCCTCACCGGCAACAACCTCACGAGCGTCTCCGCTGTCTCCCTGGGCGGTGCATCCGTCCCCTTCGCCATAAACTCAAGCACCCGACTCACCGCCGTCGTCCCAGCCGCTGCTGCAGATGGCGGCAACACCCTCAGCCTGAGCACCCCGCTCGACGGCACCGTCAGCCTTGCTTTCCAGGTGCTGCCCACCCCAGCGGACGCCCCCATCGTCTCCTCAGTCAGCCCGGCTGTCGGCCCCCCTGACATACGGGTGGAAGTCGCGGGCACAAACCTGACGGGTGGTACGACCGTCAGTTTCTGCAACGGCACGCGCGCCTCCGGCCGAGCAAGTGCCACACAACTGCTCTTCAACGTCCCGAATGGCGCTACTAGCGGTCCTGTGACCGTCACCACCACAAACGGCAGCTACAACTTCCTGTTTACCGTGCCCTGAGGCCCAGAGCAGGTACATACTCCTCTCCACAGCCATTTCAACAATCGCGCCTTTCATTGCTCCGACGATGGTCGATTGTGTTCATTCATCCCCGTTGCCACGAAACCCTTCAGGACTGAAACTATGACCAGAACTCTTGTACCCGCCCTCGCCGCCCTTGCGGCCGGTCTGCTCAACTTCGCCTCCCCTGCCTGGGCCGTTCAGATCGCCTTCGATGTGAACTCGAGCACCGGTGAACCCCTCGGCAGCGGCTTCGTCGACTCCGACTCCGCAGCCCTCACAGGCACAGGCGCCGAGACTCTGGACGCAAGTGATGGGTTGACCTTGAGCTTCACGGCCCTCGCCCCCGGACTGTCTGGCACTTTCTCCATCGACGACGACGACTTTGACTTGGCCGCAGCCCAGTTTCTCGACGGCTTGCCGGTCGGCCTGAACTACCTGGTGACGACGGCGAGTGTGCCCGGCGGCTTCGGCTTCGCCTCCACCATCGAGTCGCTGAGCAACACGAGCATCGTCATCGGCACAGACCCCGGCACGGCCTTCGGTTTCTACACCGGCGGCGGCTTCGGGACGGGGACGCTGGCGTTTGCGGAGGTTCCCGAGCCAGGGCTGTTCGCAGCGGCGGCCGTGCTGGCGGGAGCGGCCCTCGGACTCGGACTAAAGCGCCGGCGAGCCCTTGCAAAGAGCGCTCACTCCAGGTAGGGGTCAGGGTAGAGAGGCTGATTTTTGAAGTCGCGGGGTATTTCAACTCTCAACTTGATTTCTATAATGCTTAAACACAAAGTATTTCAGCGATCAGCAGCACTGCTTCTAAACTTTGAACTGCAGCACGAATTGCTTGAGTTCTTGGCAAGTCGGAGCAGGAGCACCCTACTGGCAGTTGAAAGCTTACAACAGCTTGAAGCCGGTCAGCCAGAGGGTTTGAGCGTATTTTAGTTGACAGTAGTAATACTGCGCGACTTCAAAAATCAACTTCTCTACCCTGACCCCTATATGGAGTGAGCGAGGTTGAACAGTGAAGCAGTGTTAGCCCTTTTTTGAGCCTGTTCTGGGCATCTTCATAGACTGCTTTTGCTTGTTCCACGGTGTCGAACCTGCCGAGGTGGACAGTCTTGCCCTGATGCTTGATGTAAGCCCGCCACTTGCCGCGGTCGAAAGAGCAGCCCCGGTGTCCAGAGCGGTTGTGCCGCTGGGGTCGGTTGTGGTGTCGGCCAGGACTAGCCAGGTTAGCAGTGTTGGCGAGGTAGGTGTCGAGGTCGAGTCCCTGGCGATGGGCTTGTGTATGAGCGAAATCGTAGCAGCGGTTGCAGAGCTGTCGGGCTTGCAACTCCTCTGCCTCGCAGCCTTTGCAATTGCCGGTCATCGGTTTACCGCGCGTCATGTGCTGCTCTCCATCTCGTCGTACTGTCCACCTATCTCACTACCTACCCGGCTACCTATCCGCTTCAGAATCTGCTCGTACTGTGCTCAGTGAGGCAGAATTTGCGGTAACTGGGAGTGGCATCCCCGAGTGGCCCATGTCCTAATACCTCTTTCAGCCGTTCGGGCAAACTGGTTTCTTGCACTCCATCTTTGAGCCAATTTCTCCAACACCCCACCGCGTAGAAGTCCCTCAAATTCTTATAACTGTATCCTGTCGCGACTTTGGCCATGAAGGCCCGCAGTTTGCCATTGAAAGCGCCGTTGACCTCATCTTCGTGCTCGACTTTGTGTTCGTGCTCTTCTAGCCAGTTCCAACCAGCTATGACCAATTCAGCGCTCAGCAAGGTGGGAATGGTCCTTTGTGGTCTGGCTCGCCACTCTTTTTCAGCTTCGGTGCCGGGTCTAGCCTTGGTCTGTCCGAACAACCGGTCCCCTCTCCCTGCAAAGACGACAGCGTAACCGGTCTTCACCGCCACGACATCATTACCCAGATCGGGTCGGTGTGCATCAACCGGCAGAAGTGCGCCTGTGCAGTGTACTTCCGCTTGACGTCTACCCGTACTCAGAGCAAGAGCAAAACTGACCGCTTCCCACTGCACTTCCTTCCCCTCGACCACTCCTTCCAAGGTGTTCTTGGCAAGCTTGAGCCAGCCCGAGATATCCACTGGTATTGGGTCGAGGGCCTGCTCTCGGGCCTTTTCTCTATACGCC
>JACMIX010000076.1 GCA_014380935.1 Gloeobacterales cyanobacterium ES-bin-141
CTGAACGAGGGCTCCCGTACCCCCAATGGCAAAGTGGATCCCCCAGGTCTTCTCAACAAAGTGGATCATCGCGTAGATAGCCGGAACCTTGAGCGGGTTGCCGCCGATGAGCAAAGGTTCGAAGCTGAATACCTGCTGGAGCTTGGGGCTCTTGAAATACTGCTTTACAAAGGAGAAAAGCGGGCGGACGGCATCGAGCTTGACCAGGTCGGGCGCGATGCGTAGCATCGAAGCCACATCGCCAAAGTAGGTGTAGCCAAGCTCGAGAAAGCCGCGCTCGAAGATTGCCCTGGCGTCTTTGTGAAACCGCTCGTAGCCTTCGAGGTCGTCGGGTGCAATGGCACGGATCTGCTTGCGGGTGTCCTCGGGATCGCCGTTGTAGTCGAAGAAGGTACCGTCGTCGAAGTAGATGCGATAAAAGGGCAGGATCGGGACGATCTGGACATACCTGGATGTGGCTGGCCCACCACTGGTACCCGAGGTAATCCGGCTTGACGGGTCGAGAACGGAGGCCGGAAAGTCAGGCTCGTCCAGGGCGGGCCGGTTCCGTTCGAGGGCAAAAAGCTCCTCAATAAAGTGGGGCACCGTGATCACCGTCGGACCCATGTCGAAGCTAAAGCCCTCGGCGCGCCTGACATAGGCCCTGCCACCCGGGCCGTCGAGTTTCTCAAAAATGGTAGTGTCAAAACCGAGGCTCTGCAGGCGTATCCCCAGGGCCAGCCCGCCGAAACCCGAGCCGATAATGACCGCTTTCTTGCGCTCCATGATTTGCTCCGAGCAACGCCCGCTCTAGGCAGGCAACATCTATTCCATTATTGGCTGCCAACACCGCACTCGGCAGAAAATCGAGCCATTCGCGCCGAATCACCGGTCGGGGTGCTGGTGGATGAGCAGGTGCTTCAAGCGTCCCTCCGAGTCCTCTTCCCCGGTCGTAAGGCGGGGCAATTCATCAACTATGTGCAACCAGGACACCTGACCCTCGACCCCGTAATGCACCCCAGGGGGGAACTGCGCCGGGTCGTCGAAGCTACCTACTGAAACCGCGATCCACTCCGAGTCCAGATAGGCAAAAGTCAACGGTGTACCGCAGGCAGAGCAGAAACCGCGCTCGGCTACCGAGGAAGAGCGATAGACAGCTGGTGGCTGGGTGAAGTGCAGCTGAGTGCGTTTAAAAGGAGCAAGCAGGGCAAAGAGATTGCCAAAAGCTTTCTGGCACATGCGGCAATGACAGTAGCTGACCTTGCCGGGAGGCATCGTAGCCTCGTAGCGCACGGCACCACACTGACAACCACCAGTAGCAGTCTGAGCAGACATCGGTAGAGCCTCCCGTCCAACGAGCACGGCCCAAATATATCATGGACAGCCGTTCACCGGATGCTTGTCGCATGGGCACGGCTTACCCCAAATCCTTTAGCCCAGATCCAGCCCGAACCCCGGCAAGACCTCTTCGCCATCAAGAGTTACCGGCATGTCCAATCTTTCGGTGGGATGCCCGGATCGATAGATCTCGACCTGCTGATTCTCCGGATCGATCAGCCAACCCAGCCGTAGACCGCTCGCCAGGTATTCCTGCATCTTGTGCTGAAGTAGTTGCAGGCGGTCAGTGGCCGAGCGGAGTTCGATCACAAAGTCGGGGGTCAAGGGTGGGAAGCGGCGGCGTTGCTCAGGGGTGAGGGATTCCCAGCGCTCTCGACTAACCCAGGCGGCATCGGGTGAGCGAAAGGCACCGTTGGGAAGCCGGAAGAGGGTGGAGGAGCTGAATACGAACCCCAGACCGGTCTGCCGATTCCAGTTTCCCAGCTCGATAATGAGGTCTGCCTCCTGAATTCCGCTTTCTCCACCCACCGGCGACATAATAATCAGCTCTCCCGCCGCGCTGAGTTCTAACTTCAAGTCCCGGTTCTGCAAGCAGAGGGTATAAAACCCTTCGTCTGTGAGGTGAAGTGCTGGTTCTAGAGTCAACACTATTGTCTCCATTCGGGTCCCATACTGACGCCTGTGCCTGTGCTGGGTGAATACTACTGACGGATAGCAATATGTGCTTAGAGTAATCGATTCGAGTTGTCCTTGCGTATTTTCGGCAGCATCGTCGGCATTGAAGTCGGAGCACTCTTTGCAGACCACTCCGAACTTGCCAGGGCGGGGAGCCCGGTTGCGCTCCAGGTTCGCTCCTGGCTCGGGCTATTGCTACGACGGCCTCTACCAGGTTGTGTAGTCCTAGAGGAGGTCAGTTCATCACACCATTATTGAAATCTTGCAAGAATAGATTTACGCGGTATCTTCTTATCTAGTTCTAACAAAAGCCAACTTAAAAGAATTGATACAAACAGGAAAACTAATATTGAAATTCCAAGAGAAAAGATATTACCTTCCACCATTCTATTCAAGATGGGACGACTGAATATCGTGTGAACTAAAAATAATGGAAATGATATTTCGCTTAAAAATGTTATCAATGAGCTTTTTAAGCTTTTTTGATTTAATACCTGCCATGTATTTACTGGTAGCATGCGTGCTACGTATACTCCTAAAGAAAACTC
>JACMIX010000077.1 GCA_014380935.1 Gloeobacterales cyanobacterium ES-bin-141
AGGTCATCTGCTTGCGCTGTCCCAGGGGAAACTTGACCATGTGTACCTGGGCCGTGTTGGCGAAGCGGGTGGAGATGAGCATTTCGCGCTTTGCCGGGTGCCAGCTCAAAAGCCCTGCCGTGCGAAACACCGTATAGCGGCCAACCGCCTCGGCAAGCGATCTCGGAATCGGAGGAATCCCATCTGCTACGAGATTTTCGTTGGGGGCGACGGTATCGTTTGGGGCTGGATAGGCGGGCGAAGTCATAAGCAGGCAGACGGCCAGAATTCCAAAAAGGCGTTTCATCGGATTTGCAGTGTGTCCCGGTCACAGTTGTATTCGGGACACTATAGCGCTTTGCAGTGCAACGCTGCACCGGGCAGTCTGGTGAGATGCTCCAGGGGCGCAGCGGTATGAATGCCGATCCTTCATAGCAGTGCTGAGCGTGCGCGCAAGGGTAGCTCTGATGCCCTGGAACGTTCCCCAAGCATTCACCAAAAATCGCAGCCAACTATAACAGCTCTGCTAGAAGCATCTGCTGCTTCGGTCGATACACTGAAGTCATCCGTTCCTATCCGAGGCGGCCATGGTCCAATATGATCCGCGCTTGCGCCTACCCTCCTCTGCCGAGTTGCCCGACTCAGACGACACCCCCGTGGACAACGAACTCCAGAACCTGGTCCCGAACTTGCTCGACCAGGTGCTCAGATTCCTCTGGCAAGGACGCGACGACTGGTTCTTCGGTGTCGATATGGGCATCTATGCCGATACCGAGCAACCCTACAGAGCTATCATCCCCGACGGCTTCTTGAGTCTGGGTGTGATTCGCCTCAGTCGTCCCAGTGGTTGTACTGGTATAACGAGTCGGGAGAGCGTTACCTGACTCCTGAGGAGTACGAACGGTACCGAGCAGACCTGGCCGAGCAGCAGGTAGAACAACTCAAGCAGCGGCTCAAAGACCTGGGTATTGATCCGGACAACACTGACTGAGACCCATCAGCCAGTCAGGTGTGCTGAGCGACGAATCACTAGTAGTGAGAAGTAGGGTAGTTTCTCGCCCGGCGGGGGCAGGCATCGGTGAACCTGCTGGTTCGCCCCGCTCACCCACTCCACCAGGAAGGCTTGCCCGAGCCATTCCCGCTCCTCAAGCCACCGGTAGACCGGCTCGTACACTCCGGTGACCTTGAGCAGTACAACCGTGTCCGCGTGAAGTAAAGCCTGCTCAAGGTCTGCCAATCGGTGCATCGCAGGCATAACCGTCAGTACTTCACTACCGATTACCAGGGGCATATGCAGGGCAGCGGCAGCGGCGAGCGGTGAACACACGCCCGGTACAACCTCGATTGCAATGTGGGGATAGCGCGTTTGGAACTCTCCCAGCAGATAGGTGAAGGTGCTGTAGAAGCTCGCGTCTCCCTCTGTGATAAATGCGACGTCAAGACCGGCACTCAGATCTTCGTATAGCAAGTCAGCAGCAGCAGCCCAGGCGGGTTCAAGCTGTTCCCGCTCGGGCACGAACGGCATGTGCAAAGCCCGCAACTTCTGAGTGGAAACCAGATACTGCGCCACGATCCGGCTTGCCCAACCAGCCTCACCCCGACGGTCTTGCGGACAAGCCACTACCGGTACCGATTGCAGGATGCGTAGCCCTTTGAGGGTGAGCAGTTCGGGATCACCCGGACCGACGCCGATGCCGTAGAGTTTGCCAGTGCTCATTTAGGTTTGATTGCCTGCAAGATAAAGACCGGGTTGAGGGGAGCAAGCCGTGTCCCGGTTCCCAGAGGCACGGAGCGGGATAGTTGCGCCTGAGTGTAGCGTACCGGCCAGCCAGCCTCCTGGAAAACCCGTTGAGCCGTTGTCAGGGATTCAATAGCGGCAAAGTTGGCCACCAGGATTCCACCCGGTTGTAGCGCTTGCGAGCAGACGGATAGGATCTCCACGAGTCCCTCACCGCCCCCACCGACAAAAATACGCTGCGGACGCGGCAGGTCATTGAGCACCCCAGGTGCCTTACCACGCACTACCTGAAAGTTGGCAACTCTCAGCCGCCGGGCATTCTGGACAATCAACCCACACCCGGCAGCCGTTTTCTCGACCGCGTAGACAAAACCTGCCGGTGACAGGCGGGCGATCTCGATCGCGACCGAGCCAGTCCCGCTACCGATGTCCCAGCAGAGCAGACCGTCAGCCAGTTGCAAGTAAGCAAGGGCCAGCACCCGGACTTCGAGCTTGGTCATCAGGCCCGGCTGGTCCGGGTAAGTGAGGAACAGCTCATCCGGGATACCGAGGAGCGGTAAGTCTTTGGCACTCTCGTGTCCGGCCTGAACATCCAACCGCTCCAGGACGATAACATTCGGCTCGGCAAAAGACCGCGTGCAAGCCTCGAGGCAGCTCATACTTTCCACCTTCTCCGCCTCCGAACCCAGGGCCGAGCAGACCCAGAACTGATAGGAGCTGAGCAGCTGCAGGTCGAGGACGAGCTGCGCGATTCGTTGCGGCGTGTTCTCGGGATCGCTCAGCACTGCCACGGCAACCGGATGGGACCGCATGACCTCGGTCAGCCGTATCAGCGACCGGCCATGGGCACTGACGATCTCGGCCTGCTGCCAGGGCAGCTTCACCCGGCTGAAGGCAAGCTGAACCGAGCTTATATGCGGATGAAAGACCAGCCGCTCCCGCCCGAAACGCTCCAGGAGTAACCGACCGATACCAAAAAAGAGCGGATCGCCGCTTGCAAGCAACACCACCGGTCCGCGGGTAAGGGTTTCACCAAGTCGGTCGAGGAAACTCCCGATTTCGCCACTCAGTTCAAGCTGGTGTGCCGGATGATCCCGCCACCAGTCCAGATGGGTACGGCTCCCGGCGAGGACCCCGGCACCATCCACGACTGCCCGCGCCTGACGCGAGAGGCCAACCGGGCCGTCCGCTCCAATTCCTACTACTGCCAACTCATGCACCACGATATTGTAAGCGCCCGGCAATGCCGGGTCAGCCGGGGTGTTGTCCCGGTTGCCCGGTCGTCTCACAATAGGGAGGGTTGTTGAGGTCGCGCCATTGGCCCCGATGCTGGTACTCAATAATTTGGTCCAGGTGCTCGCTGCGAGACCGGAGGTGCGGCGGGTGCTCTTGTTTGGGTCGCGAGCAAGGGGAGACGCGTCCGAGCGCTCGGACATCGATCTGGCAATCGAGGCACCCGATGCTACTTCCCGGCAGTGGTTGGAAATTGTTGCCATGGTGGAAGACACCGATACCCTGCTCCTTTTTGATCTCGTACGGCTGGAGGAAGCCTCCGAGGCGTTCAAAGCCAGAATTCTGTTCGAAGGCAAAATACTCTATGAACGATCCCAAAGCGGCATAAAGCCTGCATAATCTGGGCCGCTCGAAGCAGACTAAACGCCCTTTCTTCAAAGTAGTTTCTGTTTGAAGACGCTCCAGACAAGCATCAGGTTGGGTTCACCCACGAGCGCAACGCAGTCTATGCGGGTTTGCCACACACGTTTTACCAGCTCACTGCTGCTGAGTATCAGGTGCTCATGCCACCAGCGTCACCAGGGCATTGACGATTGCCGCCGCCACCGGTGAGCCGCCCTTGCGCCCTTCGGTACGAATCTGAGGGATTTTTGTCTGGGACAGAGCCTGTTTTGCCTGCACGACCTGAACAAAACCGACCGGGACTCCGACGATCAGAGCAGGGCTTGCTTCTCCCCGACTCGCCGCATCCACCAGGGCGAGTAGAGCCGTCGGTGCGTTGCCGATCACATAGATTGCCTCCGGGTACCGGCGGATGAGTGCCAGCAAACCGGTTTCGGTGCGGGTTTGTCCGGGGGCTACCTCGACCGGCTCATCGAGTGCGCAGAGGAGCGGACAGCCCAGGGAGGCAAGCAGACCCGCAACGGCCACTTTGACCATTTGCACGTCCACAATCACGGGTATATTGTCGCCGAGAGCAGCAAGTCCACTCGCCATTGCTCCGTGCTCGAAGCGTAAAAGATGCTTGAACTCGAAGTCCGCCGTGCTGTGGATTACCCGTTGTACTACCCGGTACTCCTTAGAATCAAACCCATGCGGACCAATTTCCGCATCAATAATGGCGAAGCTCTGCGCTGTAATCGGGTGCAGTACGGCCATCAGC
>JACMIX010000078.1 GCA_014380935.1 Gloeobacterales cyanobacterium ES-bin-141
CGACCTGGAGGGAATCGACCCCGACCATCTGCACGACCTGGGTATCCTCGTGGACCGGGACGAGGCAGGCGGGCAACTGTTGCAGATTTTTACCAAAACGATCTTTGCCGAACCGACGCTCTTTTATGAGGTTATCGAACGCCGGGGAGCAGCACGTGGGTTTGGAGAAGGAAACTTTCAATCGCTCTTCGAGGCAGTCGAGCGCGAACAACACAGGCGTGGGACACTCTTGTCCTGACCTCAGGACTTGCCCTGCAACTCCTCAATCTCCAGCAAATTGACAAGCAGTCCGGCAACTGGCACGGCCAGAATGATACCTAGTAGCCCGGCTACTTGTGCACCCACCAGTAAGGCAAAGAAAACAACCACGGGATTGACATTCACGGTGCTTTGCATAACCCGCGGTGCGAACAGGTTGTCCTGAACCTGTTGAATCAGGATGCAGGCGAGTAGAACCTGCAGGGCAAGCCAGAAGTTTTGCAGCAACACCATGATCCCGACGACAGTTGCGATACCGAGAGTGGCACCGACGCCGGGAATAAGCCCGAACACGCCCGTGATGGCCGCCATCAGCAACGGGTAGGGAACCTGCAAGAACAGAAAAACAGGAATGGTGAGCCCCAGCAGAATCACCGCCAGGAGTATCTGACCCAGGAAAAATCCCAGAAAGTTTTTCTGCAACGCCTGCATAAAACGGCCCTGCTGATGTTCAGGCACTAGCTTCAGTACAAACGCAATCAGGCCTTCCTGGTGAACCAGCATAAAAAATGCAATCACTACGATCAAGACCAGCCCCAGCAGACCCGCCACAGAAGATTGAAGCAGACTGAATCCATAACCGGCACCCGATACCAGCAAGTTCTTGAGCTGATCGGTGAGTACATTAAGGTCAACTGGAATATTTTGTGCCTGTAACGAGGCCTCCAGGGCACTGATTCTCGGTTGAAGTGTATCAACGATTCCATTTAAACTGCTAAGAAACTGTTGACCCTGGGCCACAATAGTCAACCCCAGAGTAGAAACAAGACTGACAATCACCACCAGGCTTAGCAATGCCACGACGCCAATCGCAGTCCCACGAGGCAAATATTTGTCCAACCAGCGTACGGGGTAGCTCAATAAAAAGGCCAGAATCGCTCCAAAGGTGAAGACCACTATGACAGTCTGAAAATAAGCAAGCAGTTGTACGGCTACCCATCCTGAGGCAAACAAAAGCAAAAAGCGTATAAGTATAGAGTTGCTTAAAGTACTCCAAAAACTTTCTGCAACAGACTCCCGCATCTTCTATCACCAACTCAATTCAGAAGCGCGCATGCCCTCAAGGCAACCGGTTACTTCTCTATCAGTCCTACCATATTCAAATGTCTCCGGCTTAATCCCTGCCCAAAGATAGAGGTCTTATTACCCTGGATAGATCGGGCTGTACTGTCATTGATGTCAGGATGAATCAGGCCCGACAGGGCTCAAGCAGAGCCCGTGCATTCGAGTTGTCAAGAGCCGTCAAGCGTGTCAGTCAGCTCCTACCTCAGGAATTACGCCCGTGAAAAGTTCAGAAAACCCTCAAAACCCAGGCCATACTCGGCAGGAGCGCTGGGAACTCCTGCATGAGATCAATGTGCTCACAGATAAGCCTCTGCTTGTATTGTCCTTCATCTGGATGGGTCTGGTTGCAATCGACCTGACCACAGGACTTAGTCGGGGGCTTGAAGTTGCAAACTACGCAATCTGGGCCTTGTTTGTCCTGGACTTTGTAATCGAGTTTATGATTGCGCCGCACAAGGGCGAATATCTGCGCTCGAACTGGTTGACGGCTATTTCGCTGGTTCTGCCTGCTCTGCGCATACTGCGCCTGTTGCGGGCCTTCCGGGTGTTGCAACTGGTGCGGGCGGGCCGCTCGGTGAGCCTGCTGCGTCTGGTGGGTTCGCTCAACCGCGGAATGGGTGCCCTCGGGCAAACCCTGGGACGTCGGGGTGCAGGCTATGTGAGTTCACTCACCGCGCTGGTTACTTTTGTGGGCGCGGCGGGGATGGCGCAGTTCGAGAGCGTTCAGGCGTTACAGGAAGCAGGCTATACAGGCCAAACAGGTCTTGGTAACTATGGCGAAGCACTATGGTGGACAGCGATGATCATGACGACCATGGGCTCTGAGTACTGGCCGCGCACGGTTGAGGGCCGTGTCCTGGGCTGGTTGCTGTCACTATATGCCTTTGCTGTTTTCGGCTACCTCACAGCCACGATTGCCAGCTACTTTGTCAAAGTGGACATCGAGCAACCGCCTTCAGAGCCTATGGATGCCAGAACTGATCAAATCGCGCTCCTGCACGCTGAGATCGCCGTCTTACACACGCAGATGACTTCCCTGGTCGCGGCTCTCGGGGTGCATCCGGATGCGGGGAGCCGTGCAAAGAAAACACAGTCTTAGCGACCAGCAACGCCCTGCTACTATTACGATCCAGCCCAAATCCTTGTAGGGCCACCTGTTAAATTCAGAACCACGTGGGGAATTCAATGAAACTCAAAACTGTCTTCGCAACGGCAATGCTGGTTGTTAGCGCCAGTGCCTGGTCTACCGCCTCAGCCCAGGAGACGACGCTCAAATGGTACGGCCACGCCGCTTACGCGCTCACGACCCCGAGCGGCAAGGTACTGATGATCGACCCCTGGCTCAAAAATCCGCTCAACTCGGAAGCCAAGGATGGCAAGGACCCAGTCTCTGCTATCCCTAAGGTCGATTACATCCTCATCACCCACGGCCATTTCGACCACGTCGGTGAGGCGGTGGAACTGGCCAAGAAGACCGGGGCCAAACTGGTAACCAACTTTGAGCTTGGGACCAACATGGCAAAGGTCCTGGGGTACCCCAAGGAGCAAATGGGCTTTGAAACGCTGATGAACATCGGTGGCGAGATTACGATTGCCGACGGCGAGGTGAAGGTGGCGATGATACCCGCCATTCACTCAAGCAGCATCCAGGTCCCCAATTCCGGTCCGAAGAGCCCCGACCTCATCTTCGGCGGCACCCCGGCAGGCTTCGTGCTATCGGTCAAAAATGGTCCGGTCGTCTACCATAGCGGCGACACCGCCTACTACTCAGACATGGCACTCATCGGTGAGCAGTATGCGCCCGATGTAGCGCTCATCAATATCGGCGGCCACTTCGGTATGGAACCCGCCATGGCAGCAAAGGCAGCAGCAGCAACCAAAGCCAAACTAGCAATCCCCCAGCACTACGCAACCTTCCCCGTACTTACCCAGGACCCGAATACATTCAAAGCTGCCCTGGCTGAAAAAGGCATTCCCTACCGACAAATGCGCCCAACAGAGACGCTCACTTTCACAGGCAAGCAATTGAAATCCTTGCCATAGGACAGGCGGATAGAGCATTCGCCTCTAGAGCGAATGGCCACTTTCATCGGCCCACCGGAGCACCACTACCCAGGCCAAACTGTTCAAGCACCGCCTTGCGCATCTGTGCCGGTGGCAGGAGTCCCTGAGCCAGGATGAAATCATGGAACTCACGTCGGTCAAACTTGGCCCCCCTGGCTCGCTCCACCTCCGAGCGCAACTCCATCAACCGGGTAAAACCATAGAAGTACGAGGTCGCCTGACCGGGTGAGCGAA
>JACMIX010000079.1 GCA_014380935.1 Gloeobacterales cyanobacterium ES-bin-141
CGCCCGGCCCTCGTCGGAGCCCTCACCCTCGGCCAGATCCGACAACACCACGACGTCACTCGGCAGGTCACCGGTGGCGACGTCATCTGCCGCGTTCGGTGAAGCGGTCACCGAGGCGTAGCTGTCCGAGAGCGCCCCGATTTTGATTCCCGAGCCATCGAAACCGAGTGCCTGGGCATCGTCTGCCTGCTGCACCGGTACTGCCTGACTGGTCACCGCACCCACGTTCTTGGCCGGGCGATGCACTGCCAGCACACTCTGCACCCCGGCCAACCGAGCTACCACTGTTGCCTTGTCGAGGGCCAGGTAACCCTCGATGATGCCGCGGTTGAAGCGGGTTGTCGCAGTCACATCCATACCGGAGCGCTTCAACACGGTGACCAGCTTGTCGAGAGGAACTTTGCCGTTAAGACGCACGTTGACCAGTGGGCGGGAGCTCTTGCGCTCGGTCAAGAAGGGTTTGAGACTTTCACGGACACTACCAGGATTTGTACGATTGAGTTCGACCAGCCGGGTCAAACCGCGACCGAGATTATTGGGTAGGGCAGATTGCGCTTGCACGGGCTGGCCGACCAGGATGGTTCCAGCCAGGATGGCTGCTCCGGCGGACAGCAGCGAGTGTCTGAATCGATACATGGATAGATTCCTTAAGCAATTATGGTTTGGGGAAGAGTACCGGGAGAGTACGAATCTCCGTCGAGATTCAGTTTAAGGCACAGCGTTGACTGCACCTAGTGCATTTACCAAACCAAATCCGGTGAGCGGATCGAAGCCCGAGCTGGAGGTGTTGACGAATACCCCGCTGCCTGCCGCTCCACTGCGGCCCATCGCACTCACAGTGGCACCGGCCAGCAGGTCCGCATCGTTGCCACCATTCTCGGAAGCCGCCACGTCCCAATCGATCCCAAAGCTCACCGAGTCCCCGGGGCCAAAACTGTCGGAGTCAAAGGTCAGCGTTAATAGTGTCGAACTGTCATTGAGCTCCCAGTCCACCTGGTCCGCAGTGACCCCTCTCAGAGTCCCGAGTGTGAAGGGAAACCCGCCTTCTTCGAGCGAAGAAGTGTCGAAGACCAACCCCAGTCCGGCAGTGCTCAGGTCGATGACTACCTGGACGACCCTTTCACCAACGGCCGAGGGATCAAGGGTGATGGTGAAGAAGTTAGGGTCCTGGGAACTGCTGTTGGAGCCGTCACCCTTCGTGCTAACAGTCAGTGGACCGACAACCACCTTGCTGAAATCGGGGTCTGTGTCAAAAGGGACGTCAACGGCCGTATTTTGCAGGGCGGTGTGGAGGTCCGTGGGGTTGAAAGTGGCAGGACTGCCTGCTGCCTGTAATACCAATGCACCGATGGCAGCTGCGTGGGGAGCGGCTGCACTGGTGCCGGGAAAGTTGAGAAAGCCGTCACCCTCGATATCGACGCTCCCGAAAAAGGTGGTGTTGGTGTTATCAACGGCGGTGATCTGAGGTACCTGACGGACCTCGGGTGCCGCCAGGCGGTTACCCTGGCGGTCGAAATAGATGGTGGTCGGACCCAGGGAGGTAAAGATCTCGGGCACGTCGGGGGTGACGTAGAAAGTCGCCGCTACTGACTGGCCGCCTCTGGCTGCCGAGTGTCCGTAAGTCGAAGGCGCACCGGGCAAGTATTCGCCCTCTACGCCGTTCGGGAAGGTGAAATAGATGTATTTCAAGAGGTTCGCAGGACCGGTATTGGCCTTGGCGAGGACCAACTGATAGTTACCCGGTGTGAGGCTGACGATCTCAAGCGCCTCGTCAGTGCGGACATTTCTGTCCAGACCGCTTAGAACGCCGAGGTAGAAGCCGTCTGCTGTAAAAACCAGTAAATTGTAGTCGGTTGCCACCAATCCCTGACCAAAAGGCTCGTCCCACTGAAAAGTAATCGTGGTAGAACCACCGGGTAGGACTGTGAAACGCTGGCTGATATCGACTCCCGAGCCGGGGTCAAAATCATGGAAGCTCACTGCACGGAGCGTGGAGAGCGCCCGGATGAGGCTGAGGTTTTGCTGGCCCGAGGATACCAGTTTGAGGGCATCGCTCACCGGCACGGGACTGTATGTGGCCTCATAGGCCTGATCGGCCTGGTTGCCCGCTGAGGAGAAGTGCGCTCCTCCACCCGCCGCAACTTGATCTACTGCCTGGGCGATGATGCCATCCGAGAAAATGGGCTCGGAAAAATAAATAATGTCATCGACCGTGATCTGGGCTCCGAACTGGGCCGGGTCGTGCAGGGCAACGATGTTATTGGCAAAATCGACCAGGCCGCTGAAGGCCGTGGCAAACCCAAGTGTGGAGCCAGGGGCAACGTCGTAGATCAGTTGCAGCATCGCCCGGCCCTCATCACTGCCTGCGCCCTCAGCCAGATCCGACAACACCACGACGTCACTTGGTAGGTCCCCGGTGGCAACGTCATCTGCCGCGTTCGGCGAGGCGGTCACCGAGGCGTAGCTATCCGAGAGCACCCCGATTTTGATCCCCGAGCCATCGAATCCAAGTGCCTGAGCATCGTCCGCCTGCTGGACCCTCACTGCCTGGCTGGTGGTCGCGCCTATATTTGTGACCGGACGGTGTACTGCCAGTACGCTTTGCACACCGGGTAATTGGGCAACTCGTGCGACCTTGCCCAACTCCAGGTACCCCTCAATGACACCGCGGTCAAACCGGGTCACAGCGGTCACTTCCATACCGGAGCGCTTCAGGCCCGTAACCAGTCTGTCGAGCGAAACTTTGCCGTCGAGGCGAACGTTGACCAGGGGACGGATGCCTGAGCGATCGGTGAGGAAGGGTTTGAGACTCGTGCGCGTGGCCGCAGGATTGGCACGGTCCAGTTGAACTAGTCGCGTCAGCCCACGACCGAGGTTGTCGGGTAGAACGGTCTGGGACTGTACAGGTGCCACCAGAATAGTTGCAGCCAGAATAGCCGCACCGGCACATATCAAGGTGCGTCCGCATTTCACACTCATCGTCGGCTCCATGGATGTGGTGGGAAGGAGTGTTGGCCGGGAAATTGGTCCGGTTGATTATTGCTCGCTTATTGTATGGCGAATCCATCAGAATCAAACCATTGATTTCTCACGCTTTAATATGTCAACTTGCCGTCTCGACAGTTCCAGCCGATCATGGATGGGTTGAACAGGACCGCATTGTGTCTGCATTGTTTGATCTGTCATGGAAACTTGCCGGAGCTTTTACGGCCCTGTGCGTGGTTGTAACCCTGTTTGCATTCGTGACCAAGCAGCAATGGCGTTTTCGCGCCTTTGGCATCACGGCCTTCATGACCCTACTGACTGTCGGCTTTCTGACGCTGGCTATTCTGCCCTCACCTGTACGCGAGCGGATTCCCGGGGCGACAAGTTATCAGGTGGTCTTCGACCGGGGCGGTAA
>JACMIX010000080.1 GCA_014380935.1 Gloeobacterales cyanobacterium ES-bin-141
CTGTAGTGAGAAGGGCATGTCCTTGAAAAGGGCATCCTCCGCATCTTCGGCGCGGCTAAAACCAGTCACCCGTCGGCCACGCAGCAGTGTATTTCCGTCGCCCAGGACAACATTCAGCAGGGATGCCGGTCCGTGACAGACCGCACTCACCGGCTTTTTTGCCTGCCAGAACTCAGCTATTAAACGTTTGACCATCGGCTCGGTAGCAAGGTCGAACATCGGACCGTGGCCACCGGGTATGAAGATGGCATCGAAGTCCTCATGGTTCATTTGGGACAATTGGCGGGTTGCGTTCAGCCGAGCGAGTGCGTCCCTCACACCAGCAATCTCCCCACTCGTTGGGTAGCCGCGCGGATCAACGGGAGTTGGTCCGCCGCGCGGACTGGCAACCGTGGCCTGCACACCCGCCTTGATCAGAAGCGCGTAAGGTTCGGAGAACTCGCTGAACCAGACCCCGGTCGTGGGCACACCTCGAATGTCACCGTGGCTGGTCACTACCATCAGTACCCTTTTTCCGTTCATAGTGCCTCCAGAAAATCAATCGAATATCCCTGAGCATCCACGTCAATCACGACAAGCTTCGCCATCTGGGCAATACCCTGATAGGGAGCAATCAGGCCGCCAGTGGCAGTAACGAGTAGTGTGTTCGCTGTCTCGGGCGTACGACCAAACCGGACAGCCGTAGAGCCTGGCATACCCTGTTCAGGGCCAGCCAGGGCCACCCTTTCCCCGGAGGGTGAAAGACGCACGAGCGAATTCTCGACGTGGGTGCACAAGTAGGCAAAGCCCGCGGTGTCGAAGGCAAAATCGTCGGCGCGTAGATGCTCGGCCACGACCTCCAGGGCTCCGGCACTACCGTCCGGTTCGATCGGAACACGCAGCAGCAAGGCCCGATCGGTATTGCTCACGTACACACGTCCGTCGAAGATCTTCAATCCGTTTCCGCCCGGCATCAGCGGGAAGCTCGTAATCTTGGTCAACAACTCATGAGCGAACCAGACGCTCACTCGCCTCGACGCGAGTTCGATCCGGTAGATCCTGCCCAACAGCGAGTCCACCGCAAGCACCGACCCGGCCAGGAAAGGAGCGCTGCCGTTCAAGAACAGTGCTTCGGGAATTTCTACCCACACCTCTGCTCGACCGTCAGGGCCGACCCGCCACAGGTAGCCGGGGGATTGTCCGGGCAGTCCCCCGAAAACGAACAGGGCATCCCCGAATTCGATCAGGCTGGTAGGCGGAGCAGGCAATTCAACCAGCATAGAACGGGAGCCATCCGGGGTGACCTGCTCCAGGCGATTTTCAGAATGCACCGAGACAACGATCTCCCCATCCTCACGGACAAGCAGGTTCTCGATAAACGTGCCGAGCGTCCAGGTCGCGGCCACTCTGGATGGTCTGACGTCGAGCGGGTCGGGTCGGTGCTTCGGTAGATCCGTGGGAAGATCGAAAACAATATCCATGGCGTCCTCATCGGGTCGATGGCAAAAACAATCGGTTCTTTGAATTCTCGTCCAGTGTCAAGCAAAACTTGCGGGTTATGGATTAGGGAGTTGCCCAAATCCTGCGTTTCGCTCGACCCATATTCAGCCTCGCGGACGTAACGGAACATTCCAGGACGGGAGGAGCAGTCGGTCTAACCAACGCTCGTGGTTTACCCGAGGTCAACCCAGACAGTCTTCGTCTGCAAGTAGAACTCCAGCGCCTCTCGTCCCTGCTCGCGGCCATAACCAGACATCTTGTACCCACCAAACGGTGCGGATGGGTCGAATTGGCCGTAGGTATTCACCCATACCGAACCTGCCTGGAGCCGCGCCGCCGCCCGGTGTGCCCTGACGATGTTCTGAGTATGCACCCCGGCGGCGAGACCGTACTGGTTGCTGTTGGCAAGTTGAATCGCTTCGTCAAAACCCTCGAAAGGCTGCACCGCCAGAATCGGCCCGAAGGTCTCCTCGCGCACGAGCGTCATCTCCGCAGTCATGTCCGCGAAGACGGTCGGCTCCACGAAGAACCCTTTGCCCGTGCCGATGTCATAAGCCCCACCACCAGCTACCAGCCGTGCCCCTTCGCGCTTACCGATATCCATGTACTTGAGTACCTTGGTGTACTCGTCGCGGTTGGCGATCGGACCCATGTCGCTGGTCGGGTCGAGCGGGTCTCCCGGCCTGGTTGCGAGCGCCCGTTGCCGCACTCGTTCCACCACCTCCTCGTACACCGGACGCTCGACAAGCATGCGGCTACCGGCATAGCAGATCTCGCCTTTGTTGTAAAACATACCGTCGTAAGCGGTCTGGACCGCCTTATCCAGATCGGCGTCGGCAAAGATGATGTTTGCCGACTTGCCTCCCAGTTCCATGGTCAGGTGCTTGAGCGTGTCGGCGGAGTCTTTTATAATCCGGATGCC
>JACMIX010000081.1 GCA_014380935.1 Gloeobacterales cyanobacterium ES-bin-141
CTTTTTCTTGAGCCGCATCGACTCCTCCGTGGATGCCCTGCTCGAAACCAAAATTCAACAAACAAGCGACCCCGATCAACAAACTCTCCTCAAGTCCCTCGAAGGCCAGACTGCCATTGCCAATGCCAAGCTTGCCTACGAGCGCTTCAAGGAGATCTTTGCGAGCGAACGCTTCAAAGCCCTCGAGGCGCGGGGTGCTAATGCGCAGCGTCTATTATGGGCGAGCACCGGGACCAAGAACCCCGACTACCGGGATGTGCGCTACGTCGAGGAACTCGTCGGCCCCTACACAGTCAACACGATGCCACCGGCCACACTCAAAGCCTGTGCCGACCACTGCGAGTTGCGTTCAAGCCTCGAGACCGGTGTCGAGGACGCGAGGCAAACCCTTCAAAAACTGGAAACAGTTGGCATCAGTTTGACTCAGGTGACCGACGAATTGCTCGAAGATGGCCTGGTCAAATTCTCGGGTCCCTTCGACAAACTCATCGCCAGTCTTCAGGCCAAGACTGCCATGGTCACAACCGGCTAACTGGTTGCGCGAATAAATCACAAAAGGCTCCCATCAGGGGGTCTTTTCGCTTTTGCCTCTTGGAGCCGTCAATCGTACTGTAAATACTTAACAGCATCTTTACGCGCCGGGTTTGCTAAATGAAGCCAGGACGTAGCTACTCCGGGAGGTTTTCATGGCTCTTCAATCGGCACTGATCAAACAAAGCGACATATTAAATCAGCTTGTGATCGATATTGAGTCCGCGGAAGAACTGGGGCGAGTCGATCATGTCTGGATGATTCCTGAATCTCACAAGGTCATGGGCCTCGTGTGCAAATCAGGACTACTGGGTAGCCAGAAGAAACTGGTGACTCTGTCACAGATTGCAGCAATCGGTTCAGATGGTGTCATGGTGAACTTTGATCAGGCAGAGGTCATTGCCGAGGAGCCCAAGCAATCCACTTCGCTGATTGGCCATGAGGTCTGGAGTGATGGTGGCGATAGAGTTGGCAAGATTACAGACCTCCTCTTCGATGCCCAGACCGGTGAAGTAACAGAGTATTTGTTTGTCTCGAGCGGTTGGCGCGGAGTTACCGAGGGTACGTACCTGCTGCCGCCTGCGTCGATTAGAAGCCTGGGTACCAAGCGCATCATCATCACCGAGGCATTGGCCCAGGAACCTGTACTCTACTCAGAGGGGCTCAGGCAGAAGGTCACCCACGCCAGAGAATCGCTCACAGAACAGGCCAAGGACCTGACCGAGCAGGCAAAAGAGCGAGCACAGACCCTGGGTGAGCAGGTCAAGGAAAAGGCTCAGAATCTAGGCGATCAGGCACGCGAGCGCAGTCAGAACCTGGTGGATCAAGTAAAAGAGCGCTCGCAGGCGCTTACAGAGCAAGCAAAGGACAAATTAGATCAGGTGAGTGAAGAGGTTCAGGGCACTCCCTCCGCACCGGCAGAAGCCACCAACGAGTTGGTGACCACCAACGACGCAGAGGACGTCCGGAGCTCACCTGCAAGCTGATCCGCCGACTGCAAGGGAATTACCACTTCACCCCCGACGTAACCTTGGAAGGGCATCCGGGCTTTTGAGCACCAGTTGACCGTCAGCGAAGAACTAGTACGAACCGTCCAGATAGTATCGGTACGACAACCGTCGGAAGTGCAGTGGAGCTGCCATGACCGGTTTCACGACCCGCAAATATGCCAGTTGCGCCGGAAGAAGCGAGCCAGGTCTCCGTCAGTAAGTGGCATGTAGATAGGACGGCCGTGAGGACAGGTATGAGGGTTACGGGTCCGCTGCCAGTTGTCGAGCAGGTCCTGCATCTGGCCAAGTTCGAGGCGCGTGCCGTTACGAATGGCGGTGCGGCAGGCGAGGGCCACGCGCATGTCCTGGAGATCCTCCCACTGACTCAGTTCGGTCAGCTCCCCGGCACAATCGCGTCCCGAGAGGACTTGCGGGACCGTGCGGGCAAGCCAGGTTCCTTCGCCAAAATTTTCGAGCTCGATACCCAGGGCCATGAGGCGGTGGGCCTGGACTTCACTCAGCCCGACGAGGATCGGGGGATCGGCAACGACGACCTCCCAGTGGGCTTCCATCTGCTCGAAGAGTACGCGTTCGTGGGCAACATGCTGCTCGACCAAACAAATACCACCGGGGTACTCCGCCAAAATATAAGTGCCGTGCATCTGGGTGAGGGCTTTGAGAAATCCCCGCTCAGGGGGGTCTGATTGGTAGCTGAGGCTCGCCTCGGCAACTCGTAGCAACCCGGCGGCGGGCTTGGGGGCCACGGTACGCAGCCCTTCATCGATGGCTTGGGCAATGAGCTTTACCGCCGTTGCCGGGTCTGCGAGGGCGACTTCGAGTTTGGCCGGATGGCGATTCCAGTCCACTTCGCCCGGACCGAGTTCCAGGTGGATCAGGCATACCGGGTGGCGGCCCCGGCGCAGGGTCCGCTCAAAACCTACTCTTACTGCCCCCTCAAGCTCCGGATTACGTACAAAGCGACCATTCACATAAATCTGTAGCCAATCGGCGCGGGCACGGGAGCAGCGATCGGGTAGCCCCAGGGTGACCGTGACAGCCTGCCCACCTGCCTCGATGCGGACCTCGCGCAGGTCATGTTCGTCAAGGCCGGGGAGCAGTTGGACCACCCGTTCGCGGATAGTGGAGGCCGGCCACAGCTGCAGGGCCACGCGCCCATCCACCCATAACTCCAACACATGGGCGGGCCAGGCCAGGGCGTAGTGTTGCAACATTTGGACGACCCGGCGGACCTGCTGGCGGTGATCGCTCAAGAAACGTCTGCGGACAGGCTGACGCCCGAACAACGCATCGACGGTGACGACCGTGCCGGGAGCACCAGCACAGGCCCCGACATTCAAAAGTTCTCCGCACTCGTCATAGCACGCCCGTACAGCACCCCGGGTGCCTGCCGGGCAGGTCATGACCTCAAGAGATGCCACAGAGGCGATGCTGTGCAGGCCTTCACCCCGGAAGCCGAGGGTCGCAAGCCCCCACAGGTCTTCAACTACGCGCAGTTTGCTAGTGGTATGGGCGCGGGCCAGTACAGGCAGGTCTTCTAGATCAATGCCACGGCCGTTGTCCTGGACCTGCAAACGCCACAGCTCAGGCCAGAGGCTCACCCGGATACGGTCTGCTCCGCTGTCGAGGCTGTTGTCCACCAGTTCACGCACGACCGCCAGGGGCGAGTCGATGATCTCCCCCGCTGCCAGTAGGCGAACGGTTTGCTCTTCAAGCGGTTGAATAGAATTCACGCGGGTTGCAGCTGGCTACTCTAGTAAGTTTGCCAGTAAGGCCCGCGTCTGTTCGGGTTTTTCGAGTTGGGGCACCAGCCCGCAATCCTCGATGACGTGTAGTTCAAGCTGCGAATTAAGGAGGACTAGCTTGCGTCCGGTCTCGAGGGTGTTGAAGCCGGTCTGCGCGCCCCAGATGAAGTGAGCCGGAGTACGAAGGTTGGGGATAAACTCGGCCAGGTCAAAGCTGAGCGCCCCGCGCAGGAACGACAGCGCGGCCCGCTCGGCATTGGGCTGGTTTGCACTCCACCAGTACCCATCGACAATGTCCTCACTGACCCGTTCGGGACGGGCGAACAAACGCTGTTCTAGAAACTGGCGAA
>JACMIX010000082.1 GCA_014380935.1 Gloeobacterales cyanobacterium ES-bin-141
GGCAAGAATGACCAGGAACAGACCGTAGAGTTTGCCCAACAGTTGGGTCGGCAGCTTGAGAGCCAGCCTGCTGCCCAGGTAAGTAGACGGAAACACACCCAGGGCAAGCCAGGCAGTCAACTGCCAGTCGATATGCCCCAGAAGCAGGTGGTTTACCGTTCCCGGTAGGGCGAGTAGGGCCACGGTCGCGAGAGAGGACGCAAGGGCTGCCCGCAGTCCCATTCCGACCCCAAGCTGATAGAGCGGGACCAGCAGCAGCCCACCGCCATTGGCAAGCAAGCCGTTCACAAAGCCTAAAAGAGGTGCCCAGGCCCGAATGACCTCCCGTTGCAGCCGGGGCCGAGCCGTCAGGGGCAGCTTTGCACGCAATCCAACCAGGCCATACACGCCAATCCCGAGGATGAACACTGCCGTGAGCAACATCAGCACCCGTGCGGGCAGGAATTGTGTTAGCCAGGCACCCAGCACGACCCCCGGTAGCCCCCAGAGACCTGTCTGCCGTACAATGCTCCAATCAACCAGTTGCTCGTCGCGGTAAGCAAGGGTACCACTGATGGCGGCACTGAGTGTGAGCGGTAGAGGACTTGCAAGGGCAATCAGTGCGGGCAGGCCCAACAGCCGTAGAACGGGAGTGCCAATGGAACTGCCTCCCAGACCGAATACACCTGAGCACAATCCCACGCCTGCTCCCGTCAGGAGAGCCAGGGGCCAGGGGAGCCTGCTCATCGACGCTCCCGGGCTCGACAAACCGGGTAGGAGAAGCCCTACCAGCACCAGAGCGAGTAGGGCAAGGGTTACACCGCCGACCAACAACAAGACGGAACGTCCCTTCGTCAACACTACCGGCACATGGCTCGTGGCGTTCCCGCATACCTTCATATAAACGTACCTCCCGGCGGCAAGATTGGCTGCAGACTTCAATGCCCACAGAATCAGGCTACCCAGTACATTGAGGGACGCCATCTAGATGAATGGTACTTGCCTAGCTCGTGCGAGGTTTTCTACCTATTCAGCAGAGGAGCAAGCCGGAGTTGAGCTACGGAGAAGCTGATCCTGAACGTGGATACTTACAAGCTTGAACTCGCAACCCTATCGTCGAAGTGCCAAACATCTTGTTGCGATAGCCGACAGGATCAACTTCTATCACCAGCCACTTCAGACAACGCGACGACCGGTGAAAAGTGCCAATACAGCAAATACCACCGCAGCAATGACCAGGAACCAGGCGACATCTCCAAGTGCCGCGACCACACCACCAAAGCCCAGCAACGCTGCGACAATCATTAAAACGACGACAGTCCAAAGTAAGTTAAGCATTTTTGAAATACCAGGTGAAACGTATATTACAGGTATATAGGAATAGGAGAATCTGTACGTCTACCCGATGGAATATGCCTGTACGGACACATAGATAACCAGGGAGAAAGTCTTGATACTGAACGTCCCTGTCAGCCGATTTTTACAGTTCTAAACAACTCGACAAGTACTTCTGTATGTCTAAATTCGTCTTGACCGGAACCTACTGTGAAGATGTCCTGGAGAAGCGCACGCCCTACAGGCAGGCGCATCTCGACCGACTAGCCAAACTAAAGGCCGATGGTAAAGTTCTTACCATCGGCCCCAGCAAAGACCTGACACGCGTATTTGGAATTTACGAGGCGGCCTCAGAGGACGAGGCTCGCCTGCTCGTAGAGGATGACCCCTACTGGCAGCACCAGATCTGGACGAGTTATGAGTTGACCGAGTGGATCATGGCTTTTTAGCGCAGGAACAGAGGTGACTCGACCCGCAGATCGAGATCGGCGTTCGGGTCGATAACCACCACCTGCGGTGCTGTCACGTTGCCGACAATAGCACCGGCTGCCGCACCACCCAGAACGCTGCCTGCTGAGATGCCACCCGTCAGTGCCCCGATCAGCGCTCCGCCCGCGGCACCAATAGCCGCGTCACCGGCGATCGCTCCGCCCCCGGACTCACGGGGGTCCTTCTGATCACGGATAACCTTGGTACTCGCACGCACCGAGTAGAACTTGCCATTGACTACGGCCGAGTCGGCGACGAACTTCAATCCACCCTGAATCGGGTTGAAAGTACCTCGCACCTCACTACCGGCCGGGATGGCAATGTTGCCGTTGCTGTCGTAGACATCGTCTGTGACGACTAGCGTACCTGCCTGCTTACGACCCGGGTCGAGGTACAAAGCACCTTGCTGACTGTCAGCCGCGACGGAGATCACCGTTCCGGGGGCGATTCGGGAGACGCCGACGTTGAATTGGCGGTTACTGGGCTGACTGTATTGGTTGGGCTGGCTATATTGACGGTTGGCCTGCGCGAGCGCTGCCGGGACCGCCACACTTCCGGTAACCAGTAGGCCGGTGAGTGCTATCGATAAAAGTGGCTTGTTCATGACCCTCCTCCTGAGAGTAGACCTACTCTGTTTGAGATTTGTAAATTAAGCAGAACGTGTAGAGGTGTTTGCGGCTCGGCGCATCCACAGGGACCCATCACTTCAACAGCTTCATGATCCTAAAACCGGGGGTACCGAGAGCATCCCCTGACGGTAGGAATACCTCGTGGAGTTCTTTCGGCATTCTCTATGTCACACCCAAATCTTAGCGAATGGATGGTCTGATTCCTAGCGCACTATGCGCAGCAAAGGGTACGTTTCAAGTACTTGCCAGATGAATAAAATTTCTCAAAATGTGCAGGCCTGTCTGTGCCGATTTTTCCGGATGGAACTGAACTGCCCAGACGGCTCCGCGGGCGACGGCTGCGCTGAAGCGTTGGGTACCGTGTACCGTTGAGGCGGCGGTGTCGTGCTTCTCGACGGGTTCCACATAGTAAGAATGTACAAAGTAAACCCAGCTGCCCTCTGGCAACCCGTTCCACAGTAAGCATTCAGGCTGGTCAAAGTGTAGGCGGTTCCAGCCCATATGAGGAATGGTCAGGTCCGGTTCGTCTTGAAAGCGGCGCACGCGGCCGGGCAATATACCCAGGCCTGGCTGTTGTCCTTCCTCTGAGGAGTCAAACAGCACTTGCATACCGAGACAAATTCCGAGCAAAGGTTTGCCGCGAGCGGCCAGTTCTTTGAGGGGAGCTGCAAGGTCCATTTCGACCAGGCGCGACACAGCGGCGTCAAAAGCCCCGACACCGGGTAATACGACCCCGGCGGCAGATTCAAAAACCCGCGGGTCGGCGCTGATACAGACCTCGGCACCCATGGCCTCGAGGCCCTTGCGTGCGGAGTGCAGGTTACCGACTCCATAGTCCACTAGTGCAATCTTGGCGACCGTTTTGCTCACATCAGGGCTCAGCCTCTATATCAGCTTAATTGTGGCCCAGTTGGATGTGATAGGTGCAAAACAACTCGCCCGACTTTTTGGCCTGAATCGAGCCGTATTCGCTCAGCAGTGCTACCCACTCATCGAGCGGTGTGACCGGCACCTCTAGATCCCGGTACATCTGGATGATGCTCCAGTCCTCATACCAGTCTGATGCCGGGTCTACAACCTCCCACAGCAACTGACTCCCGGCTTTAGCGACTCGGCGCACAGCATTCAGAACGATATCGCTGTACTTGAGCGGCAGGTAAAAACTGAAGCCGCTGGCAATCACCAGATCAAAAAATGCCTCGGGATGGTGATCAAGTCGGTGGGGAGGCCCTTGCTCGATGGCTTTGAAGAGTTTGGAGTTGAGTCTGGGAGCCCGTGCCCGCACGGCCCGCACGATCGTGTCGCTGAGGTCCTGACCGTAGAAATAGGCTTCCCATTCAAGCCAGGGGTCACTCAGGAAACTCGGGCCGCAACCGATATAGAGACAGCGGGCATTCTTTGGGGGCCGGTAGAGCTGATAGAACGGAACCGTCAGGCGGCTTGCGAGACTACCCGTAATTGATTCGCGCCAGAAGGGTAATGCCTGGACCTCATCGGGAAGATCTCCAGCCGACTGGCCAGAGGCATACTCCCGGTCGAGGTGCCGGGTGAGAGTTTCAAGTAGGGGGGTCCATTCGTCTTTCACAAGTACAGACGTCGATCGTATGCACCATAGTAGGACGGGTTAGGACGGACGTACAGCCGTGACCCGTGCCTCAGGTATTAGGGTCGGGCAACCAGCGCTGTAAGATCCGGGCCAGTTCTTCGGGTCTGACCGGCTTGCACAAGTAGTCGTCCATTCCAGCTGCCAGGCACCGTTCGCGGTCACCCCGCATGGCATTGGCGGTCAGGGCGATGATGGGAGTGTGGTACTCTGCTCCCTCACGGGCACGAATCTCGGCGGTCGCGGTGAAGCCGTCCATCTCGGGCATCTGACAGTCCATCAGTACAAGGGCATACCGGACGCGCGACAGGGCTTCGAGCACCTCCAGACCGTTTGCAACCAGGTCGGCGCGGTGGCCGAGTTTGGTCAGCTGGCGCAACGCGACGGTCTGGTTGACCACATTGTCCTCGGCAACGAGCAGCCGCATAGAAGTGCCGTGCAGATGCACAACCGGCGGTAGCGGCCTGGGTGCCACCGTTGAAATGGCCATCACCGTACTCAGGCAGTCGAACAACTGCGATTGGCGCACGAGCGGTTTGGTCAGGTAAGCTGCGATCTCCACATCACGAGCGATCTGGTTGTGAGCGCGCTGGCTGAAGGAAGTCAACATCACCAGCCGCACACGTGCGATGGCCGGGTCGTCCTTGATACGGCGGGCCAACTCAAACCCGTCCATACCCGGCATCATCAAATCGAGCACGGCCAGTTCGTAGGGATCACCTTGCTTGGCCGCGGTTCGAAGCTTTGCAAGTGCCTGGGGGCCATCCTCGGCCTCGTCGCTTCGCATGCTCCAGTTATGGAACTGGTAGCGTAACAGGGAACGATTGGTCAGATTGTCGTCCACGATCAACACCCGCAAACCATGTAAGTCCCGCTCATCAACGGGTGTCACCCCTTCCTCCATCAGCGCCTTGTCCAGGGGGAGGGTGAAGTGGAAGGTAGAACCCCGTCCTGGCTCACTCTCAACACCGATCTCGCCTCCCATCAGCTCGACGAGTTGTTTGGAGATGGCAAGTCCCAGGCCGGTGCCGCCGTACTTGCGGGTTGTCGAGCCATCTGCTTGGGAAAAGGAATGGAACAGACGCGCAATCGCCTCGGAGGGGATGCCAACACCCGTATCGGTGACCTCGAAGCGTACCCGAACTGCGTCCTCTTCCTGCTTAACCAGGCAGGCCTTGAGCAGGACTTCGCCGCGTTCTGTGAACTTGACCGCGTTGCCGACCAGGTTGGTAAGCACCTGCCGCAACCGGCCGGGGTCACCGTGGACGACATCGGGCACACCCTCCTCGACCAGACAGGCCAACTCCAATCCCTTACCCTCGGCACGCTCGCAGAGCAACTCGGCTACCTCCTCGACCACCTGGCGAGGCTCAAAATCGATCAGCTCCAGTTCGAGCTTGCCCGCCTCGATCTTGGAGAAGTCCAGAATGTCATTGATGATGGTCAAGAGTGACTCACCCGAAGAGCGCACGGTCTGGGCGAACTCACGCTGCTCTTCATCTAATAGGGTGTCGAGCAACAAATTGGTCATGCCGATGACGCCGTTCATGGGCGTACGAATCTCATGGCTCATGTTGGCGAGGAACTCGCTCTTGATGCGGCTCGCATCCTCGGCAGCTCTCTTGGCGGTCAGCAACTCGTCTGCAAAGCGCTTGCGCTCGGTGATATCCACGGCGCTGATCAGGACTTGCGTGGATTTTCCGTCTACAGACATCAGGGGTCTTTTGGTGGTTTGTAGCCAACGCACTTCGCCGTCGAGGTTGGTGATCGTTTCCTCGGAAATAAACTTCTCCTGCAAGGTCGTCATCACCTCCCGGTCATCGAGCAAGTACAGTTCTACTTGCCCTGGATCACTACTGAAGTCGGCGTCGGTTTTGTCAAGGAGCATCTCGACAGTGATTCCGTAGGCATCTGCACCTGCCTGGTTGGCAAGGACGAATCTTCCCTCCCAATCTTTGACGAATATCAGGTTCGGGGTCATGTCGATAACGCTGCGCAGGAACTCTTGTTGCCTTGCGAGCATGTGCTCTGTGCGCTTACGTTCGCTGATATCTCTGAGGACAACTTGCGTTGCGGGCATGCCTCCGTACATAACGGGGTTTCCTCTCCCCTCTACGTAGATAACTTCTCCGCCCGGTCGGACGAACTTCAGCTCAAGCACATCCACACGCTTCTGCTGGCCTTGTTTTGCCCGCGTATGTACCATCTGTTGCTCTTCTACCGGTAGAAACTCCCAGACCGAGCGCCCCAGAAGTTCTTCGCGGCTTACCCCGTGGAGCTTGACTCCCGCGTCGTTGATGTAGACGAATTTGTCGCCGCAATACACGAAGATCGGGTCGGGTGAAAGCTCGACCAGCGTGCGGTAGCGTTCTTCACTTTCGATGAGTGCTGCCTGGATCTGCCTGTCTGCGTCGGCCTGCACGTAGTCCCGAGCACCAGTGGATGCGCGTTGATCGCAACCAGTCCGGTTTTGGCCGTGGGTAGTCTGGGCATAGGCCATCAGCAGATCGCCCACATCGAGCAGCATTACTCCCTCTGAGGTCTGGACAGCCACCGGTTCGTACTCACAACCCGGACGTGCCAGGGCCGCGTTCACGGCGTCCGTCACCGGTGTGTCCGCTGCCAAAAGCAAAAATTGCTGCGTCCGGCCCCAGAAGTCCAGTAGTTCTGCAACCGATTTGTGCTCGAGGTTGCATTGCCAATCTAGAAAGCGACGCCGCGAGAGCAGTGCCTGGGAGGGCTCGATCAGAACACCGCAGGCGGTAGGATTTTCGACGAAGTAGGCCGCGAGGTGAGTATAGGAACTTGCTGCCGCGAGACGATGGTCGTGCAACGGCAAATCTGCCAGGGTGGATGATTGAACGCCAAATCTGTCTTGGGTCATGAAGGCTGTGATGCGCCGAACAAGTTGAGCGTACCCAGGAGCCACCTGTCTTCCACGAGCCAGACCCGTTTAAATATCCGGTCAGTGCCGAGGGAAAGTCTTATGTACCGTAGTAAAAAGCGACCTCTTTGTCTTTGAGAAGCGCAAAGCCCGCATCTGCGAGCATCCGGTCCAGTTCGTCCCGAGCGATGTGCTTGGCTCCGATACGTACAATTCGTGAGCGCATAGTGTTGGAGACGCCACTGCGCTGTCTACCCGCCTCGAGTGCCATGACCTGTTTGTAGAGGTCCAGTTTGGCGGGTGGGATAGGCGAGCCGTCAAAATCCGTACCGCTGGCAATGGCCACGTCGATTGCATCGGCACCGGTGGTCGTCTGCTGGGTGTCCATCCTGGGATCTACCTCCGGAGTGTGTACGGAGGCATTCTACCACCGCCGGTTCACAGCAACCGGAGTTGTGTCGCCTGCTTTACGGGATGGGGGATATTATCTGCGAGGATCGCAATTCTAGATATCGATGAAACTCCTGACTCTTTGATGGAGAAGTATTTAACAGGGCTAATCACCGAGGCTACGAGGTATGTTTCACACTTTAAGCGATGTCAGTAACTCACCCGTGATGCGGGTAAGTTAACTTGTATTTTCAGTCTTGTTATGTCAATCTTTGAATTAGTCGATGCAAGCAAAAACCTATTAGATTCTATTAGCTATTCATGCTCAGGAGCTCGATATGATTCAAAGCCTACTGTTCGGGAAAAAGTCTCTCAAGGATACTTCCTTGATGTCCGCACTGGCCATGGCAGTGGGCATTACAGCTCCAGAGACCGGGAAAGCCCTTTTGTTAAATGCCTCCTACAATCCGACTTACTGGCTGTACCAGGAGTTCGACCGCGCTTTTGCCGCGCACTGGGAGCAAAAAACCGGCAAGGCAGTAACCCTGATGCAATCCAACGGAGCCTCCGGTAAACAGGCCTGGGCAGTGGCTCACGATGATCTTGAGGCTGATATCGTTACACTTGCACTTGCACCGGACATTGAAAAGATTCAAAGAGCGGGGCTCATCGATAAAGGCTGGCAAACACGCCTGCCCTACAACAGCTCTCCCTATACTTCGACAATTGTTTTTCTGGTCCGCAAAGGTAACCCCAAGCAGATTCGAGACTGGGACGACCTCACCCGGACGGATGTCTCGGTGATTGCCCCCAACCCCAAGGTCTCGGGCGGGGCGCGCTGGATGTACCTGACAGCGTGGGGATACGAACTCGCGCGCACGGGTGGTGACCAGGTACGGGCGCGGGAGTTTACTCGCCGCCTCTACAAAAATGCGACCGTCCTCATCCCGCCTGACCGGGGACTGACCCTACCGTTTGTCGAGCAAAATCTCGGCGATGTCCTGATTGCCTGGGAAAACGAGGCGTACATCGCCGTAAACGATTTGAGCCAAGACCAGTTTGAAGTCGTGACACCCTCGATCAGTATCCTGGCTGAACCTGTTGCTGCCGTGGTGGATAGAGTCGTTGATCGCAACGGCACGCGCGCGCTGGCCCAGGCGTATCTCGAATACCTCTACTCGGAGCAGGGGCAGGAAATTGTTGCCAGACACTACTACCGCCCGCGTCTCGAATCTGTCGCAGCAAAGTATGCCGACCGTCCGAAAATGAATCTGTTTACTGTCGATGAGGTATTCGGGGGCTGGCAGAAGGCGCAGGCGGTACATTTTGCCGAAGGCGGCATCTTCGACCAGATGTGCCTGGTCTGCATGTGGTACGAACGCTGACTCTAGTCCGGCAAGTGCAGACGCTCAAGAGCCCAGCGCACTGGCACGGCTTTGTTGGCTGTCAGGTCAACCATCACCACATGAACTACCGCACGGGCACAAATTTCGCCCTGCTGATTGCCAACTGACTGGTGAAAGATCATGCGTACCGGCTTGAGTTCGCTCAGGGTCGTGCGCACAATTGCCTCGGGTGCGTCCTTACCCCGCAGCAAGCCCTTGAGGTAGTCCACTTCGAGGCGGACTACCGCCGGGGCAAGTCCGAGCTGGTAGAGGTTGATGCGGTTGAGCGCGGCCCACTCCACCCGTCCCGCCTCCAGGTATTCGACGTACACAGCATTGTTGAGGTAAGCCGCGTAGTCAAAGTCGTTCGGGCGGACGGGCAGGCGGATTTCGCTATCGGTGTAGGTCTGATTGGACATGGGTGATCCTCACGGGCGGGACCGGATGGCAATCACACTGGGTCTGGGTGGACCTTTGCCGTCCGGATCGGGGAAGTTACTGCCGACGGGAACCTGCCGGGTCTGCACGAAGGTGCGTTTGCCGTCCGCACTGAGCAGTTGGTAGCGGGTTTCGGGTTTGAGGGCACTGCCTTGTCGCCAGCCCCCCTGTTCGCCTGGATGCTGAACGGCCAGGAAAAGTGTCCGGCCATCGGCTGTAAAGCAGGGGCCGGTCAGCTCGCTCTCGGACGGGGCGGTTGCAAACGGGTACGCAACCCCGGCCAAAGCTCCCTCGGTGGGCAAAAACCAGAGGGTGTTACTGCCGAACAATCCACTGGTGGCTGTGTCGCTTGCGTTGGCGCGCTCGGGAACGGGCTGGTTCTGGTTACCGATATCAGAGCAGATCCAGAGGTTGTATTGCCCGTCGAAGCAGAGATTGTCCGGATTGGCAAATCCTTTGCCGCCACTTGCGAGTTCCCCGGAGGTTGCAAAGGCGGACCAGGTAAAGTCGCGAGCGTCTGCGTCCCCCACCTCGGCAAGCCGGTAGATAGCCCCGTGCGGAGGGGAGTCTATTTTGTTGTCGGTACGGCTCGCGGTAGTGAAGATGCGCGTATCCGGGCCACCCTCCGGGCTTTTGGCACCGGAGGTGAAGGCGATGAAGACCGAGCCATCGCCGGGATGCACTTCGAGATCCTCGGGACGGGCGGTAGGAGTGCCGCCGACCGCATTCGCAGCCAGAAAAGCATCGATCAAGATCGCTCCCTGACTGGTGTAAAGATCACCCAGGGTCCGAAAGCGCTGTTTGAACCGGGCGACTTGCTCGGGGGTGTCAACCCCGCCGGTTGCGCTGCCCGTGTCCCCGCGCTGAGGCAAACGGAGGATGCCACCCGCGAGTTGCTCCGGGTTTGGTGGGTTGACGGGGGTTTCAGGGATGAGGGCAAGCCACTGTCCCGTTCCGTCCGGGTTGTAGCGGGCCACGTAGAGGGTGCCGTCGGCCAGGAGTTCGCGGTTTGTACGGGCACGGGCGCGGTAGGGCTTGCGACTGACGTACTTGTAGGTGTGTCCCCCGGTCCGGTCATCACCCATGTAGCAGACCAGGGACTTACCCTCCTGGGCGCGGATGGCCACGTTCTCGTGCCGAAAGCGTCCGAGGGCTGTGTGCTTTAATGCGGGGGCATCCGGGTCGCTCGGGTCTATCTCGACCACCCACCCGTACTTGTTGGCCTGCAAACCCAGGTGTGCAGCGGCATTGTCCGGGAAGTTATCCGACGCGAAGGCAGAACTGGTGCCCACGGGCACTCCGTCTGCCCCAACCTTCTCCCCGACCTGGTTTTGATAGTTTTCCTCGCAGCTGAGAATAGTGCCCCAGGGAGTCACTCCTCCCGAGCAGTTGGCAAAGGTTCCGACAATCTGGCGGCCCAGTCCATCACCGCCCCGCTCAAAAATTTCGACGGCGGGACCGTCTGCCACCAGGCGTTGACCGGGGACCTCGAGACCGCTGATACCCGAGATGCGCCGGTTGTACTTGCTCCGGGGGACTACGCGGTAGCGCCCCCCGCTGTCGCGGCGCAGATGCAGGATACTTCCTCCCTGGTCAACAAGTACCTCACGGGCAAGGCGCAACTTGTCCGTCTCAGCGAGCGGGTTTCCCTGTTGCAGGGCTGAGACTCCCGGCAAAGACTGGCCAATGACAGCACTGTAAGTGTCAAGCCAGGGTTTGGCGCTGATGTATTCGTGGTTGACCCAGAGCAGGCCCTCGCTATCGTCGGCCTTGAGCGGGATAAAGGCGGTGAAGTCGTTGTTGTAACCAAAACGCTCGCTCGGATCTATAAATACCCGTTCTCCCCAGGAGCAGACGACGTCGTAGGTATATTCGGGCGGGAGCGTGAGGGCGTCTGGTAGCTCGAAGCGCGAGAGTTCGCGCATCTGAGGTGGAACCGGTACGGGAACGGGGACGGGCGTAAACCCGAGTTGTCCGGGGCGGGCCTCGATAAAAGTGCGGCGGCGGGCGGCGGCGGCCAATGGCTGGGGTAGTGTGCTCAGCACGCCGCTGAGGGCGAGGAATTTTAGAAGTTCACGGCGTTGCATGGTAAACACTTGCTCGCGACGACGGGTAAAAAACTTGCTGCTTTTAAAGAATAATCGATGGCTGCCCGGATGCTAAGTTGTGCCCATGACGATCATCATTGCGCTTAAAGTAGCAGCAGGACTGGTCCTGGCCACTGACTCGCGTCTGACGATTCAGGAGGATGGCCGGACGGTCTTTCTCTCCGATACCAATACCAAGCTTTTTGCCCTCAAAGGCCAACCGGTTGGGATTATGACTTGTGGGAGCAGCTTTCTCCAGGGTAGGGCCGTCGCTAGTTGGCTCGAGAGTTTTGCCAACCACCGGGCTCCGGCGCGTACTTGCACATTCGAAGAGATTGTCGAAGTGCTTGTCGCCTACCTGCCTCCACCCGATCAGGGCTCAGTCACGCTGGTCCTGGCAGGTTTCGGTCCGGGCGCCACTCAAGGTACGGACGCACAGTTGTACAAGATCACCATTTTTGCCTCCGGGGAGGTGCATCGCTTTGACCTGAGCAACTCGGCTATTTTCTGGGATGGTGAGTTCGAGGCGATAACCCGGTTGCTGCTCGGCTTTGCGCCCGTCTACGGCAATCTGCTGACCGGGAGTGCCGAATTCGGTCAGGGAGAAGCGCGGGTGCCCTACTACGCTTTCACGCTCGAGGAAGGGGTTGATTATCTGGAGTTTTTGGCGACGACTCAGGTGCGGTTCCAGCGCTTTGCAAGCGTTCCCCCGACCTGTGGAGGACCGATTGATATTGCCGCGATCACCCCGGAGCAGGGATTCGAGTGGGTGAAGTCAAAAAAACTGCGCATGAGCACGATGTCTCAAGGCCAGATGCCTTGAGATTCTCGTGCTAGAACCTAGGGGCGGATGCTCTTGGGAGGAATGCGCCATGTTTCTGGTTACAGGCGCGACGGGCGGTCTGGGCCGCCGGGTAGTCAAGACGCTCCTCAGACGCCAGTCCCCGGTCCGGGCCTTTGTGCGTTTGAGTTCCAGGTATCACGATCTGGAGCAGATGGGGGCTGAGATTTTTATTGGTGATCTGCGCCGCAAGGCTTCCATCGACAAAGCGGTTCAGGGAACGCAATACATCATTAGTGCCCACGGAGCCAATGCCAGCGGTGCCGGGGATGCGGCACAGATCGACTACCAGGCCAATATCGACTTGATCGACGCGGCCCAGGCAAATGGTGTAAAACACTTTGTTTTCGTCTCGGTTCTGGGGGCAGACCGGGATTATGACGATGCGCCGGTCTTCAAAGCCAAGCGCGAAGTCGAGAAATATCTCGCCCGCAGCGGTCTGACCCACACCATTCTGCGTCCTTCCGGGTTTGCCTCCAACCTGCTACCGCTCGCCCGCACGTTCCGGCGCACGGGTCTTTACTTACTAATTGGCAAACAGGAAAACCGCACGTCGATCGTCAGCACCGATGACCTGGCTGAGATTGCGGTGCGTTCGGTGTCGATCGCCGAGGCACGTAACCGGATCTTTGCCGTGGGTGGTCCCGAGGCCCTGCGCCGCGACGAGATATCGAAAATATTCGAGAAACTTTTCAACCGCTCGGGGATGCTCATCAACGTACCCCTCGAGGTCTTCGACGGTGCGCGGGCGTTGCTGCGGCTATTCAACCCGAGTCTCGGTCGTGACCTGGGCACCCTGAGAACCTTGCTTGCCAACGAGTACACCTGTAACTCCCGTGAGGTCCAGCAAGTCTTCGGGATGGACCTTGAGTCTTTGCATCATTTTTTGCGCCGCAACCTGAGTACCCTCGAAGCAATCTGAGCGGACGGGTAGAGTCAGGTGCGGAGGTAGAGGGGTGTTCTGCTGGTCAGAGAATTTCAAAATGTTCATGTGCGGGACCGTTTTGTTCCCGCTAAAGATTACGGTTCGCTTTTGCCCTGGAGCGCGAGACAGCCTTCGCGAGACTATCCACTGTCGCTCCAGCCCGCTCGGCTTTGTCTCTTGCCCGCTCAACCGCATCGTCCATCGCCTGACAGCGCATCTTCACGAAACTGCGACACTCAGGACTGGTACATTCCTGCGCGTTCGAGAATGTTTTTT
This sequence comes from Gloeobacterales cyanobacterium ES-bin-141, assembly GCA_014380935.1. Classification (GTDB taxonomy): domain Bacteria; phylum Cyanobacteriota; class Cyanobacteriia; order Gloeobacterales; family Gloeobacteraceae; genus JACMIX01. Next base: position 13,262 of record JACMIX010000082.1, read on the forward strand.
GGGTGTTTATCTTGCACAATTCGGCCTCGAATACCCGGTGTTCAAAGTCGTTAAGGGCAGCACCCGAGCAGCCACCAAGCAGCAGAAGGCACACAACGATCTTGACATGCATTCTCATGCCGATAAGGCCTTTTCAGTGTCTACAGCTATTCTTTCACGCCTTCCAGGACATCCACCACGAGCAAACGGATAACCGGACGGATACAAATTTTAGGAAAAGCCTCGAACAAACTAATCGCTCATCAAGAAAATATGGGGCCGCACATCATCTTCTGATGTCCAACGCCAGTAGCGCACTAAGATCTGATAGACCATGAGGCCCGTCTCACCCTCACCGAACAGAATGAATTGCAGAGATTGAGAGGTCATGTCCTTGCGCGTCAGCCCGAGGAAGATCGAGATTGGATCGATCAATTCACTCAAGTAGGCAATCGTATTTGCCAGGGCGACTGCTCCCTCGATCTCGAGGACGTAATTCTCGCCGACCTTGCGTACATAGAGGCGCAACCCTCCCAAAAAGTCACTGCGGTCGTCGCGCAGGTTGACATGCATAAAGGCAAACGGGACGGCGACACAGCTGTAATATTGACGGATTTGTTGAGACTTGCGGTTGCGAATCGCCGGGTCGTTGCTGATGAGCGGCACCAGGTAAACCCGGCGACCGCACAATTCGGGCCACAGTTCAGCCGATTCATCATCGGCGAAATTTACCTGCTCAACCCGTAACTCGGTCGCCCGCCTCCAGCGGGAAATGGCTCCAACAACCAGGATGCCCAGGATAAAGAACCCGGCGATGACCACACCGTCCGGCCGCTCGATGACATTATCAATCAGGGTGTAAGCAAAGATGGCAGCAATTGCCCAGAAATAGTAGCTCAGCAGCCGCGTCCGGCGCGAGCCGTCCGCAGTGGCCTCCCGCCCCAGGGCGAGCGATACAGCGACTGCGGCAGACAATATCAACACCAGAACTCCAGTTGCATAGGCACCTCCCTGGGCCTCGACATCAGCTTTGAAGATCCAGGTCACCAGGATGTCGATTGCAAGCAGCACCAATACCAGGGGACGGGTGAAATTTACCCAGGACGGAGCCATGCCGAACCTGGGCAGATAACGCGGGATCAAGTTGAGCATGCCTGCCATGGCCGAGGACCCGGCAAACCAGAGGATAGTGATGGTTGAGATGTCGTAGACAGTACCGAAAACACTGCCCATCAACTGATGGCTCAGGTAGGACAGAGCCCGCCCGGATGCGGCACCCCCCTCGGCGTAGGCCGAGGGGGGAATGAGTAGAGCGGTCACAAAGCTTGAGGTGATCAGCAGCACGCTCATCAAGATGGCGGCGGTCGCGAGCAGCAGACGGCTATTGCGAATGCGCCCCTCTGGGGTTGGTTTGCTCGCATCGTCGGCTTCCCCCTTGACGAGGGGCATCACCGTTACACCGGTTTCAAAGCCGCTCAACCCCAGGGCAAGCTTCGGAAAAGTCAGCCCGGCTACCAACAGCAACATCGTCCAGTCACCCCGCTGCGTGAGGGCATTCTGCCAGGTGGAGAGCAACTCTGGATTCTGGCCAATCTCAACGAAGGCGCGACTAATAACAACAGCGTTCAGAAGAATGTAGGGTATACCGACCACGGTTGCAACGCCGACCGCCTCGCTAAAACCAAGCAAAAATACGAGTGCCAACAGGCTAAGCAGACCCAGGGTGATCGGCAGTTGATAGCCTTCGAGATATTGTTCGACAAGCGGATTGTGGACGACGTGCTCGGCCGCGTCCGAGGCCGAGAGTGTCATGGTGATGACAAAGTCGGTACTTGCAAAGCCCAGCAAAGTGAGCACGAAAAGCTTGCCCCACCAACCGGTCAACAGGTTTTCGAGCATGGCAATCGAACCCTGACCGATGAACGAGCGCTTTGCTACCTGAGCGTAAACTGGTAATGCTCCACCCAGGGTGACCAGCACAAGCAGTAGGGTTGCGAGCGGTGAGAGGGCACCGGCGGCAAGCAGCGCGATACCGGGCTGGTAGCCCAGGGTGGAGAAGTAGTCTACGCCCGTCAACCACAGCACTGAGTACCACGGATGGGTTTTCTCCTCGCGATGTCCACTACTGGGCGAACCGCCACCGGAGAGCCAGCTTCCGAGGACACCTTTTGAAAGGGTTGCTCCCGGCAAAGGTAAGAGAGGTAGACTTCGTCCGGCAGGCACTTTCATACCAGTGGTAGTTCCTACGAATGCAACTGTACTTTATGTATTAAAGCCTCCTTAAGGAGACTGTATATCCTCACTAGTATGGATGCAGGGCTTATACAGCCATACAACTCCGGGACTGGATACGCGTCGAGATATCAGTACTTGGTCAAGCGTCCATGCTCAGATTTTTCCGGATGCCCGTTCAGGGCAAAACAACCGTGAGTCCATCCCGCCTCGCTTGTAATGCATGTGCTTCCCTGCAGAGTCCCTATACTCACGCAGTCATTAGCAGTGTTGCTGAAGGTAAGAGCAACTGGGACTAACGCAGGCCCATCATCAAGCCGAGAGCGATGACCGAAATGCAGACGACGAGCAGGTAAAACTGGGTCCGGCCCGTTTCGAGGTATTTGAGACCTTCGCCGCCTGCAAGAGTGATGACACTGACGAAGTTGACCAGGCCGTCCACGATGTTGCGGTCGAACCAGGCAACCACCACGCCAATCCCCTGCATCCCCCGACCGAAAAGCTGGTTGTAGAGGTCATCGAGGTAGAAGCGGTTTTCGAGCACCGTCCGCACCGGCGCGAGTGCCTCGGTAACCGGTTTGGGAAACCATTTGAAGATGTAAATCAAGACCGCAGTTGCAAAACCGGCCGCGACTGCGAGGGTAGAGGCAGTCAATACCTCGATGTTCAGTTCCTCGCGGATGAACCACTCGTTGCCGAGCCAGCCCGCCGCGAGCGAGGGAACTGCGAGCACGACCAGGGGAAGCGCCATCGTCCAGGGTGACTCGTGGGCTTTTTGGGATTTGGCGGACGGCTGCCCCAGGAAGGTCAGGAAGTATTGCCGGGCCATGTAAAAAGCTGTCAGGGCGGCGGTGAACACGCCAATCGCGTAGATGCCGTATTGTTCTGACTCGAGAAGACCGTGCAGAACCGCGTCCTTGGACCAGAAACCAGCCAGCGGAAAGAGCCCCGCGAGAGCAAGCACCCCAATTGCGTAAGTTACGGCGGTGATGGGCATCTTGCCTGCCAGACCGCCCATCTCCCGAATGTCCTGGGTGTGCACGCCGTGAATGACCGAGCCCGACCCGAGGAACAACATGGCCTTGAAGAAAGCGTGGGTAAACAGGTGAAAGACAGCCGCCTCGGGATGGCCCGCACCCAGGGCCATGAACATGTAACCGAGCTGGGACACTGTCGAGTAGGCGAGTACCTTTTTGATGTCGTTCTGGACCGTGGCAATGAGAGCCGCACCCAGGGCAGTAATCGCCCCTGTCCAGGCCACAACCGTCATAGCAGTTGGTGAGAGTGCAAAGACGGGTTCGAGACGGACGACCAGGAAGACACCTGCCGCGACCATCGTGGCCGCGTGGATGAGCGCTGAGACCGGTGTCGGACCCTCCATCGCATCCGGCAACCAGACGTGCAGAGGAAACTGTGCCGACTTGCCGACCGGGCCTGCGAACAACAGCAACACCAGCAAGGTGGCAAAGGGTGCTGCGAGCCGGGCCGTCTCGGCCCACTCACCCAGGGCCGTCACATCGAGTGTCCCCGCCGTCACAAGCAGCATCACGATACCGACCAGGAGCAGAAAATCGCCAACGCGAGTCGTAAGGAACGCCTTCTTGGCCGCCGCCGCCGCCTCGGGCTTGGACCACCAGAAGCCGATCAATAGATAGCTCGCGAGCCCCATTAATTCCCAAAATCCATACATCCACAGCAAGTTGTCGCTCAGGACCAGCCCGAGCATGGCCATGGTAAAAAAGTTGATGAGGCCGTAGTAACGTGCGAGCCCCGGCTCATCGTGCATGTAACCGAGCGAATAGAGTTGCACTAGAAAGCTCACCCCAGTCACGAGAGCTAGCATCCCGGCACTCAGCGGGTTGACCAGCACACTCCCCTCAATCGAGAGCGGTCCCGCATTCAACCAGGAGAACTGAAAGGTACTACTCGCACCACTTGCCAACACCTGCTGTAATAGCAAGATCGCGTGGACGAACCCGGCTCCGGTAAAGAAAAGCCCGCCATAGGCGGCGGGTTTACGTGCCTCTAGAAAGCCCAGTGCCCAGGGCAAGGAGAATAATGCACCAGCAGCGCAGTACAAGGGGATAAGCCAACCGAGTTGAACCAGGCTCTCCATAAGGCAACCGTCCTTCCAGTGATCTGAGCAGAGGTAACTTCACAAACCGGGAGTTTCTGTGATTTTCAAAGCTGTATTTGAAAAACTTCATTTTTCTTCATTTAAGCGGAATTTAAGCAAGGTGTCTACTAGTAAAAAATACTTAGTAGTGGGTAGAGCTGTTTGCGCTCGAGGAGATACAGAGAGCCTATGTCGCCTGAATTTTTAGCGAACAATCGCGTGCTCGAGTGCCTGGAACGGGCCGCGACTGCGGCTATCGAGGATGCGGACTACAGGTTGTTGTGTGCTGCCGGGGCAGTCGGGAGCAGGCCGGGAATAGACGAGCGCCTTGCGTTTCTACGCAGTGTATACCCGGACTTCGAGCGCCTGCGGGCGCAGATGAGCGTGTCCTCGACCCTGTTAGTACCCCTGTGGCGGTGGTGGTTGCCCCTCGTCCTCGACATCGAGAGACAGGTACAGGGTTGCTTTGTGCAAGGAGTGCTCGGTGGTCAGGGGAGCGGCAAGACTACCCTGGGCCGGGTACTGACCCTGCTGCTTGCCCACCGGGGATTACAAGCAGTCAGCCTGTCGCTTGATGATATCTACCTGACCTGGCCTGAGCGTGAGCGGTTGCGCGAACGGTATCCGGAGGTAGTACGGCGCGGTCCCCCCGGTACCCATGACATTGGCCTGGGGCTACGTACCCTATGCGACTTGAAAGCAATGACTCCCGGAGGACATGTCTGGGTACCGCGCTTTGACAAGTCGGCCCACGGCGGACAGGGAGACCGGTTTGCCTGGGTTGACCTGGTACCGGGCATGCAGCTTGTGGCACGGGTGAAGGAGGATGTGCTGGTGCTAGAGGAACTCAACTTGTGGGGCCTCCCCATCCCTCTACCCACGCACATGGGCAGTCCCCTCAGCCAGTCAGAACTAATCGGTAGTGGGGCATGGGAGCCGGGTACACAGGTGGAATTCGTCTGTGAGCGCGCAGGGTGGATTGAGGTTCTTGCTCCCGGATACAGCAGCCAGATAGAACGTGCACGTTTCAGAACCGGCTGGTCTCTGGTGACCGGCAAGGTTGATGTAGTGCTCTTCGAGGGCTGGTTTGTCGGAGTGCGTCCGCTCAGTGTTCGGCTCGATGAGCCGCTCACCAGACTCGCAAACGACCGTCTGGCTGAGTACCTACCGCTCTGGGACCTGGTGGATCGCCTGCTCGTGCTGCAACCGGCTGACTACGGGTTTAGCAAAGGCTGGCGCCGGGAGGCGGAGCAAAAGCGAACTGTTCGGGGTGAGGAGGGGATGACCGACGCTGAGATCGATGAATTCGTTGAGTACTTCTGGCGCGCACTGCCCCCCGAGCTTTTCGTCGAGCCCCTGACCCGCGACCCGCGGCTTGTAGATCTAGTCGCGACGATCGGAGCAGACCGCTTTCCCACCTTGATTTACAGGCCTGGAGCTGGATATCCCTGGGGCTTCTAACTTTATAAAATAATGACTCGATGTCTGGCAAATATGTACCCTGATTCCCAACTGTGCAACTATGTCTACCTCGACTTGCAAACGCATCATTCTTTGGTATCGCAACGACCTGCGGCTCCACGATCACGAACCGCTCCACACCGCTCTGCGTGAACAGGGTCAGGTCATTGCTCTCTACTGTTTTGATCCCAGGCAGTTTAGTGAGACCTCCTTCGGTTTTCCCAAGACTGGTGACTTTCGGGCTCGCTTCTTGCTCGAAAGTGTTGCTGACCTGCGCTCTGCCTTTGAGACGCGCAACAGCGGTCTAATAATTCGCCAGGGTCTACCCGAAGCGCTCATTCCCGCCCTGGCCTCGGAACTGGGTGCTGAGGCAGTCTACTATCACCGGGAGGTTACTTCTGAGGAGCTCAAGGTAGAGCAGGCCCTCACAACCGAGTTGGAGCGGCTCAATATCGGCTCCAGGTCTTTCTGGGGCAATAGCCTTTTCCATCCGGAGGACCTGCCGTTCGAGATTTGCAAGTTGCCCGAAGTGTTTACTAACTTTCGCAAGCAGGTCGAGCACTCCGCGACCGTTCGTCCAACCTTTCCGGTACCCGAACGCCTGAGCCCATTGCCCGAGGTATCGATGGGCGAGTTGCCGGGGTTTGAAGACCTTGGTTCTGTGCCACCCGTGATGGACGAGCGGGCCGTGCTGCAGTTTAGAGGTGGAGAAAGCGCCGGGTTTGCCCGCCTCGATCACTACTTCTGGAAGCAGGACCATCTCAAAGTCTACAAGCAGACCCGCAACGGCATGCTGGGAGGGGACTACTCCTCCAAATTTTCTCCCTGGCTCGCCCACGGTTGCCTCTCTCCCCGACACATCTATGAGCAAATCCAGGACTACGAGGAGCGTAGAGTTGCCAACGATTCCACCTACTGGCTCGTCTTCGAGTTGCTGTGGCGAGATTATTTCCGCTTCATCGCGGCAAAACACGGTAGGCGGCTCTTCCGACTCTCCGGTTTGCAGGGGGTTCCGATTGCCTGGAAAGAGGACTGGGAACGCTTTGGCCTCTGGCAGGAGGGCATGACCGGTTTTCCACTGGTCGATGCCAACATGCGCGAACTGGCCGCAACCGGCTTCATGTCCAACCGGGGCAGACAAAATGTTGCCAGTTTTCTGACCAAAAATCTGGGCATCAACTGGCAGATGGGAGCCGAATGGTTCGAGTCGCTGCTGATTGACTATGACGTGTGCA
>JACMIX010000083.1 GCA_014380935.1 Gloeobacterales cyanobacterium ES-bin-141
CTTCGCCACATCGCCGATGGCATAGATTCCGGGGCTCGTCGTCTGAAAGTGGTCGTCGATTTTGACGAAACCCTGGTCATCGAGCGCGACTGCCGCTACCTCGGTTTTAATCGCGGCCGTATTCGGCCGCCGACCGGTAGCGACCAGCAACGCTTCAGCCTGGAGCGCTTCACCACTCTTGAGCGTCAGGGTGAATACACCCCCGGCATGGTCAATCCGGTCGATGTCCGCGTTGAAGTGGAGTTTGACGCCGTCGCGCTCGAAAGCCGTGCCCAGTGTCTCGCCAACATCGGATTCTTCGTGATCGAGCAACCTCCCGCCCCGCACCACTATCTCGGTCTTGCTGCCGAGGCGGGCCAGACCCTGTCCCAGTTCCAGGCCGATGTAGCCGCCCCCGATCACCAGCAGGCGGGGCGGCAAAGCTTTCAGGTCAAAAAAGTTGCGGTTGGTCAAAAAAGGCGTGCCCGCCAGGCCAGGAATAGGCGGTACCAGGGCCGAGGTGCCGGTGTTGATCACCACCAGCGGAGCCTGCACGGTCAGATCGCCACCCGCGACGGTCCGTTCACCGGCAAAAGATGCCTCCGCACAGACCACGCGCACGCCCGCGGATTTGAGTCGTCGGCTCACGCCCTGGTGAAACTGATCTCGAATCCCGCGCACCCGCTCCATTACCGCCCCGAAATCGACCTCAATCTGGGCATGGATACCCAGAGCGCTTGCCTGCCGGGCACGACCGGCGGCATGGGCCGCAGCCAGAAAGGCTTTAGAAGGTGTGCAGCCATAGTTGATGCAGCTACCGCCCAGCACGTCGCGCTCGAAGAGGACCACATTGCGGCCTTCTTTAGCCAGGTCGCTCGCCAGCGGAATCCCTCCCTGTCCACTGCCGATCACCACTACATCCACTGTTTCCATACAACAGCTCCGCTAAAAGATTGGGAATGCTCCGAATCAAGTACCGGTTGTACCCGGCAGGCTCGTCTCTGGAGCTGTCCTTATCATGACCGAATCTTCAGGGAGCAGGGCCGGTACTTTTGACGACCGTTGCCGGGCTTGAACTGTACTCAGCGGCTGCGAATCGACACCATGCCTGTTGGTGCTGCACTAGTAGAAGATTCATGGTCGAAGTGCCCGTCATTACCGCGCACGCCGGCCTTCAATCCTGTTAAAAACTTCAAACTTTTATTGCCTGAGTTGTCATCGCCACTGGCATGAAGAACCGTGTAGAGTGGATTGAACCGTACCCTCGCCAACTGTTGTATTTTTATAGTGGGCTTGTTGGGAGGTTGCGTTCTTACAGCTTTGCTACTGAGTACTTAATCTCTCTGTATCTTGTGCAGAGCAGTTTGCATTTGGGCACCTTTAAACGACAGCGCTACTGCTCAGATGAACACACAACGGAACTTTTGTCTCAGGCGGGGAGCTTCCCCAGGAAAAGGATTCGCACTACCACTTGCAATTGGGGTCGGACTGGTGATGTTGCTTGCCAGTACGATCATGATCTTCAGGTCTCAACGAGACTCGGTCACTGCCTCCAACCAGAAGCAGACCAACCAGAGCCTCGGTGTCGCGGAGGCCGGGATTGCGCGGGTCTTGAATATCCTGCCTCAGTACCCGACCCTTGCCACCTACAACTTTGCTGACTGGAAAAACGCCAACGCGACCACGCCGGCGGTTCCAGGATTAGTTTCTTGTGACAATGCCAATGGTGGCAGTACGGTCGACAACTTTGCCGACACTGCCGCCAACTGGACCAACCTGGACCCCAACGACATTAGTAAGGGCCAGTACAAGGTCATTGACTACCAATACTCAGACCCGACAAATCACCTGACCCCCGGCACAGGGACACTGACGGTCGCAGGCAGACTCAGGAGCGGCACCCTTTCCCTGGCAGGTACGTACCTCTCAGTGCAGATCCCGGTTGCCAATGGGGGCGTGCGCGGGATTCCTTTTCCCGGCATCTGGCTGACGGATGGTGGGACGGGCAATAACACCTTGCAGGCCAATGTGTTCTTGAACGACTGCAGCCCCTCGGCAAACAGTGTCGTCATTGGAACCGATCCAACCACGGGTGACGCCCATCAAGTCCTCCACACAAATCTGTCTTTTCCAGCTCTACCTGCAAAGCCGCTCGTCGATATCAATCTTCCCCTGGGGAGCTTGTCTCTTAACGGCGGTCGAACGACCATCTCGTTAAATAGCAACCTGACGTTGCCGAGGGGGACTGACATCCCAGTCACCAAGGTAGTGGACGGCCAGAGCATTCAGGTCTACGAATACCACATCGCGGGAGACTTCGACATCGCGGGCAGCGCCAGATTGACAGTTACTCCGGGAGCAAAAGTCTACTTCTACCTTGATGGAGATATCCCATCTCCGAGCGGCGACATTATGCACGACTGTGGCAGTAACACGAGCTGCAAACCCACTGATTTTCACATCTATGGCTACGGTCCTAGCGGCAGTGAGATCTGTACAAACGGAGTGGGCTACATCGAGGCATTCATACTTGCTCCCAATTACAGCGTGGGTGTAGCGGGTTCGGGCGGTGGCCAGGGGGGCATTGAGGGGGCCCTGTGGGCTAATTCATGGAGCAACAACGGTGGTTGCGGCTCAAACACAAGTAACATCGTCGCGACCCAGGCAGCCAACTGGAACCAGCTCGCGGCTTTCCCGCCGCAGCAGTTACCGCCGAGAGTGGCTCCGTTACAGTCCTGGCAAAGACAGGAGCAGGCAGGCGGACTATGAAGCATATACCCGTCCGCACAAGACAGGCTTTCACCCTCACTGAGGTTCTCATCTCGATTGCGATCGCCCTGCTGTTTGTCGCCAGTACCATGCAGGCAATGCTGTACGGATTGACCTCCACATCTCAAACGCGCCGCAACAGTGACCAGGTCAACTTAATTCAAGCCGATGCCGAGGCGATGAAGCAGCAGGCAAGCGCTCTGGGAGTTGGAAGTCTTATCTCACTCAGTACAGCCGGAGGGGTAGCAACCCTCACAGTAGACTCCACGGTCGGCTTCAACGTAAATGACCTGATTTTGATCGGCAACGACCCAACGACCTATGACATCACCCAGGTCGATTCCGTTAATAAGCTGCTGACTCTGAGGACTCTACTTAACTCATCGCCCTCGACCGGCGCCATGATCACGTCTGTTACCGCGTGCAATGCCACTGCGGCGACTGGCAGCTTCGCAACACGACTCCAGCAGTTGGTGGGCGCAACAACGTCGTCTTCTGTCTATATTTCCGGCAAAGCCTTCACGTTGACGCGCACGACCACGGTGCCGGCCACGACTGCCGATGCCCCCTACTACACTCTCAAAATGTTTTACAGCCTGACTCCAGCGGGC
>JACMIX010000084.1 GCA_014380935.1 Gloeobacterales cyanobacterium ES-bin-141
CTAGTGCCTCGGGTTCCTTCGTGCGCTACCAGATCAACGAACCTGGCAACCTGCCTGACTATCCGGGTCTGGGTATCTGCGGGGACAAATTGATCCTCACCGCCAACGACTTCCGGTTGCGCGGCTTCCGGTTCGTCTACAACGGTGCTGTCGCGTTCGCACTCAATAAGTCACAGCTCGTAGCTGGAACTGCCGTGGTGTCCAACCGCTTCGCCAATATTCAGCTGAGTGGTGGCGCAGGACAGGCATTCACCATCCAGCCCGCTCATGCTCTTACGGTCACCAACACCTGCCACATGGTGACTCTGCGCCAATCCTCGGGCATTCAGCTCTACCGCATCACGGGCCTACCACCCTCAGCGACTCTGACCACTGGTGCGGCCCCGGCCCTTGCCACTTCGGTGAGTACACCTCCTGATGCCATCCAGAGCGGCAGCTCCAATCTGGTCAATACGGGCGACTCGCGCCTGCTCGATGCTACTTATCGTTCCGTCAACGGCGGTAGTATCTGGACGACTTCGACGACGGGCTGCCAGTTTGCTGGTGTCTCGGGAACTTTCGCCTGCGTCAACGCAGTGGAGCTATCCGGTGTGGATGGCAGTGCCCCAGCCCGTAGACAGCAAATCGTCTTCGGTGCGGCAAACTCTTTTTCTTACCACCCGGCCCTGCGCACTGACTCCGGCAACAATATGACCGCAGTTTTCACTCGGTCCGCGAGCGCCGAATTTCCCAGCCTACGGTACACATCCCACCTCAACTCAGCCGCACTGAACACGCTCGAGCCCAGTGCGTTGCTGATCGCGGGCAGTGCGCCTTACACGGCGACACGCTGGGGCGACTACCAGGGTGCAGCCCTTGATCCTTCCGACAACCGCTCGATCTGGATTTACGGCGAGTACAAGCGCACGGGCTCAAGCCTGTGGTACACCCGCTGGGGCCAGACCCTCGTTCCTTAGCAAATTGATTTGATCCAAAGGGGCGGCCTGCAAAGGCTTCCCCTTTTGTGGTCAGGGCAGCAGCAAGATGGGCGGAGCAGATCGTGAAGAATCACACCTCGGTATAGCACCAGACATGATCTTTCTACAGGAGTGTTGTAATGTCCTCTCGAACACTTGTCGGGACCTTCCCAGTTCCGGCGAAAAGAGAGGACCAAAATGCTCAAGTTGCGTGCGATTGGATTCGCGCTAGTACTGATAAGCGCGGTTCTGGGAATTCAACAGAATACCCTGGCCCAGACGGCTGGGATCGCCGGTGTAGCCGAGCCCCTCGGCACCGTCGACATGTTGAGTCTGCCTCAAGCCCCGGTAAGGACAAAAATCAAAGTTATCCGCAAGCCCTTGCCCCGGTTTGAAAACGAGACCAAACCAGTAGCAACCATTGACGAGACAGTTCCAGACACGATCGGGACCGAAGCAGGACCTGCACCCCAGGTAGCAGCCGGTCTGGTGAAGAATTTTGAGGGGATCGCGGCCTCGGGACTTGAACCCCCCGACCCCCACATGGCAGTCGGGCCGAGTGATGTACTCCTCGCCACCAACGCAGGACTGCGAGTTTACAACAAGAACGGCACAGCGATCACCGGCCTGGTCGATCCGTCCTCATTTTTCGGTGTGCCCACGGCCTTCGAGATTCAGTCAGACCCTAAAGTCCTCTACGATGCCCAGTCGGGCCGTTTTTTCGGGGTGTGGATTGCTTTTGATCAGCAGGCCAATACAGGTGCTTTGTTTGTAGCCGTCTCGACCACCTCGAGCGCCGCGGGTAGCTTTGTGCGCTACCAGATCAACGAACCTGGCAACCTGCCCGACTATCCGGGTCTGGGTATTTGCGGAGATAAGCTGATTCTCACTGCCAACGACTTCAGGTTCAGCGGTTTCCGGTTCGTCTTCAATGGTGCGGTCGCATTTGCGATCAGGAAATCACAACTCACAGCCGGTACCACCGCCAGCTTCAATCGCTTCGCCAACGTTCAGCTGAGCGGTGGGGCAGGACAGGCCTTCACCATCCAGCCTGCTCATTCCTTGAGTGTCACCAATACCTGCCACATGGTGGCTCTCAGACAATCAACCAGCATTCAGCTCTACCGCATCACGGGCCTGCCTCCCTCGGCAACTCTGACCACTGGCACTGCCCCGGCCCTTGCCACGGCAGTGAGTACACCTCCTGATGCCATCCAGAGCGGCAGTTCCACACTGGTCAATACCAACGACTCGCGTCTGCTCGATGCCACTTATCGTTCAGTCAACGGCGGCAGCATCTGGACAGCCTCGACGACGGGTTGCCAGTTTGCTGGTGTCTCGGGGACCTTCTCCTGCATCAACGTGGTGGAACTGTCAGGGGTAAACGGCAGTGCCCCAACCCGCAGGCAGCAAATCGTCTTTGGTGGGGCAAATTCGTTCTCCTACTTCCCGGCCCTGCGTACCGACTCGGGCAACAATATGACGGTCGTTTTCAGCCGCTCAAGCGGCTCCAACTTCCCCAGTCTGCGGTACACCACTCACCTCAATTCAGCCGCACTGAACACGCTCGAATCGAGTGCATTGCTGGTTGCGGGCAGTGCGCCTTACACGGCGACACGCTGGGGCGACTATCAGGGTGCAGCCCTTGATCCTTCCGACAACCGCTCGATCTGGATTTACGGCGAGTACAAGCGCACAGGTTCAAACCTGTGGTACACCCGCTGGGGCCAGACCCGCGTTCCTTAGTAAATTGATCGTTTTAAGGGGCGGCCAGCAAAGGCTGCCTCTTTTATATTGGATGTAGCCATGCAAAAAACGATGAAATCGAGGCTACGCGCGCTGAGTATTGTTATGGCAGCCGGAGTCCTGGGAATGGAACCCATCGAGGCACAGACCAATAGCACGGGCACTGCTGGTGTCGTCGAACCGCTTGAGACCGTAGACATCCTTACCCTGCCTGCTCCCGCAGCGCGCAAGGACGTCAAGGTTTTCCCCGCTCCACTGCCTCAGTTTCTAGATCAAGACAAACCGCTGCCCTCCACACCGGCCAACGAGTCGGTTCCACAAGTGGACCAACCAGACTCCTCTGAGCCCGTCTACCCGGACGGTGAATAACAAGCCGCATGGGTGCTTCCAAATTCGGTACACCTCGGGGTCCTTTCGCCGCTAGTATGAATCCCTGGACCCCATCTGGTACCTGGAGAAACTCATGGCTGAAGACGACCTGCGCAACACACGCCTGCACAAGGCTGAGGAGTGGCGCAACCATGGCTACAATCCCTATCCGTACCGCTTCGAGCGCACCCATCTAGCAGGCGACCTGCAGACCAAATACCGGGAGCTCGAAAATGGTCAGGAAGTGGATATTCCCGTTGCGGTAGCCGGGCGGGTCATGGCGCGAAGGGTTTTCGGCAGCCTGGCCTTCTTTGACACTCAGGATAGTTCGGGGCGTATTCAGCTTTACATGGACAAAAAGCGCATCCGGGAGACGATGGGTGCCGATGCCTTCAAACGTCTGGACAAACTCACCGATGTGGGAGATTTTCTGGGTGCACGCGGTACCGTAAAACGCACTGAGAAAGGTGAGCTTTCGGTCTACGTGCATGAGTACGAGTTGTTGTGTAAGTCTTTGCTACCCTTGCCCTCTGAGTACTACGGCCTTGCCGATGTCGAGAAACGATACCGGCAGCGCTACCTCGACATGCTCGTCAACGACGGTGTGCGTGAGACCTTCCGCAAACGTGCCCTTACTATTCGTTCAATCCGCCGCTTTCTTGACGAGCGGGACTTCATCGAGCTTGAAACGCCTGTCTTGCAGAATGAAGCCGGGGGGGCCGTGGCCCGGCCCTTTGTCACCCACCACAATGCCCTTGATTTGCAACTGTACCTGCGCATTGCTACCGAGTTACACCTCAAGCGCATGGTAGTTGGCGGCTTCGAGAAGGTCTATGAACTTGGGCGCATCTTCCGTAACGAAGGCGTCTCGACCCGGCATAATCCCGAGTTCACCACCATCGAGATCTACGAAGCCTACGGCGACTACTTCGACATGATGGCTCTAACCGAGGACCTGATGCGCTCGACAGCACGCACAGTGCTCGGCACGGCCCACCTCAATTACCAGCAAACAGCCATCGACCTTGAAAGTCCCTTCCGCCGGGTCACGTTGCACACCCTGGTTCATGAAGTGACCGGTGCCGATTTTGAAGTCGTGGTCGATGCAGACGAAGCACTCAGGCTCGCCCGAACACTCGGTGTACAGGTAGAGGAGGGGCTCTGTGTGGGGGAGGTGCTCTACATCGTCTTCGAGCAGCGGTGCGAGGAAACGTTGATCCAACCGACCTTCGTGCTTGACTACCCGGTGGA
>JACMIX010000085.1 GCA_014380935.1 Gloeobacterales cyanobacterium ES-bin-141
CAGGCATTACTCCCTGTGACTAATAGCGCGGCAGATTCAATCTGCCGCGCCGCTACTACATTGGCTTCTACGTCCTCCCGTAGAACAGAGTCTTTGCTGCAGCCGTGTTCAAGGAGTGCAAGCAACAATATTGCCCGTTCGAGAAGGTAAATGGATACTTACGGAACGGGCAGGGGCCATGTTTTTCAAGCAATTTTGGTGAGGGCTAATGTCAAGCAGTCCAGCTTGAATCATGAGTGGTGAGGGCAAACTATTAGTAATATTTAGTAATTAGCCCTCACCTCTGACCCGTTTGGATAAGAAAGCAGCTCCTACTGCCTGAAGAAAAAGCCCTTACACCCTTGCAAGGGCTGAGCGGTGAAATTGGGTTCGCAGTCAATTTAGTCCCGTGGCCCCAATGGGACTGAGTTCGAAAGCGGCGTCTGGAGACAACTCAGCCTCCTCGAAGAGTGCGAGTGCGGCCTTAGCCCTCTCCTTTCCCTCTTGGAATTGCTGTTTGTGCGATAGGTATTCTCCAAGCTGCTCTAGACCCTTAAGGATGTTCTGAGCCTCCTACTCAGTGATATCGACAGAAGTTAACAACTTCTCGATGCTGGGCTTGATCAAGGCAACCTGCTCCTGCTCTTTTTGAAGCTTCAGCTTGAGGTTCAACAGTTCTCTAATGTCGCTGATAGCTTTGTCAGTAGCGCTCTCCCGTGGCTTGCGGGTGCGTGTTTTGGGAGCTACTTCGGAAGTAGGCTCTTGAGTGAAACTATCGACAACCTCCATTACCTGTCTATTGTCTTGAGCTTCAGTAGTATTTCTAGCCATGACTCGATCTCCTCTATCAAGGTACAACTATTTTATCAATAACTGGAACATATTTAAAGACCTTTGGTATACAAAATGAAGCCTCAAAATAGACAAAGTTGTAGTTAGACAAAGAGCAGTCTATCTAACTACAACTGATTCAGAAACGCGATTTTCCTTCTCGAATCGCCTGTCGCCCCTGAGCCGACAGTGGGTGTTGTGGGAACAGTGACCAGAAGTGCTCCAGACGGGCTAGCCATTCAAACCAGGCACGCTCAAGATCTGCTCGATAAAATCGGTGGACCTGGGCAGTGCCGAGGGGGTGAGCAACCACGATCCAGCCCTCGGTGCAGCTATTGGGCTGGTTCACCTGTAGCGCATGCCAGTAAGCGGCGAGCTGGAGCGGGTAATCTCCCAGCCAGGCCCTTTGCTTTGCTTTGCCCGAAGATTTCCAGTCGATAAGCACCAGACGTTCGTCCTCCTCCGGGTGTCCGTCCCCGGTGCCGACGCTGGCCACCAGGTCGAGGCTTCCGGCGTAGCAGAAGTGCGGGTGGTGGACGGTGTGCTCTAGAAAATGCACTGACTGGATGCGGCTGAGCACTGGTAGAACGCTGGACCACCAGGGGAGCACAGCAACTTGCTCCGCATCAAGCTGCTCGACGACCTGGCCGCTCAGTCGCCGCTCGATGAGGGTGTGCAGCCGGGTGCCCCGCTCCTCAGCCGCCGAACGGATGGCTTCGGCCTGTTCTGCGCCGATCTGTTCGGCCCACTGGCGTAGGGCCTCGGTGTCCGCCGCCGGTCGTGTCGCAGCGAGCACCGTGGTCACGCTCGGTAGCAGCTGCTCGCCTATAGAGTAGTGCCGACCGCCATACTCCTCAAAGTCAATCGGTTCGAGTTTCATAGTCTGGGCCTCCGTGATAGTTGAGCACTGGTTGGCCGGGGGAAGCCGAAAGCTCCCCCCAGTCAGAGTGGTGATGTGAGCCGATCGCGGTGAGGCGGCCGACGCCGCGATCGGCCTGCTGCCAGTTGCGGATCCGCTCGTGAGCATCGGCTGTAAAAGGTATGAGTTGCCCGGACAGGATCCGGTATCTGTCCGGGCAATGAGTGGATGTGCAATTAACGGCAGAAGCGATTCAAGGTATCGAGCGCTGAGATACGCCGCTCAGGGCTGAGGCGGCTGAACCCCGACAGCAGTTGAGAGAATGCCTCGAAGTCGTCAGCCGTGGCAGAGGTAGAAGCGCGAGTGGTCGCCTCTACAGTCCCGAAGATCGCCTCGAAGAATTTCTCGTTTTCACTGCACGTACAGGGCGGAGGGCCATAGACGAGTTTGACTGAGCCAAGCCGCAGTTTCAGGTAGAAGTAGAGGGTGTCGGCGAGTCCAGCGAGTGAGCTGTTCAAGTAGGTATTCTGTGCAGCCCTGGGAAGGTCCACGGTATCGAGTGGTAAGCGGGTCGCTTCCAGGAAGTCCCGCAACTCGCGGCTAAAACTTTTCCAGCGAATGAGCAGTTCGTCGGTGTCGGTAGACTTGCGGCTGAAGGCGTCGAGCAATCCGGCTATGGCCAGAAGGTAAGGCTCGCCACCCTCGGGGAGTGCCCAGTAGTCACCCTGCCCGGCGATTATTTCGCAGTTGTCATCCTGGCCATCGACATACGCGGTCCACGCGGAACCGCTAGGTGAGAAGCCTCCCCGGCAGGAGGTGAGCAGCCAGAGCAAGGCGCGAACTGCTCCAAGAGCAACCGAAGCCCGCTTTGCACTGTTGGAGCGAGAGCGAAATTCAGGAGCGATGGACTGTCCTGGGGCCAGTGCAGGCCAGTCGCGTAAGGGAGCGATCGAATCGAAAAGCGGGCTGAGTAATTCGGTGGACATCGTTTTGCCTCCCATTGAGAAATTCTTTGTCCCCCGCTGATAGAGCGTTCTATCAGTGCGGGGTGGGGATGTGGGTTGAGGATCAATACTCGGTGGGCAACATGAGCACACCGTCTGCCAGGTAGAAGCGGATCTCAGGCACTGGGAAATCGGTGTAGTCAATCTCCTGGCTCAAAAGCGGTTCATTGGTGTCGCGTTCGCACAGCAATACAGCGGAGCAGTCGGGCTGCACGGTGAGCTTCCAAAACTGGATAGGCTCGTCTTGCACCGTGGGCTGATGGCTGGCGATGGCGTCGATAAGCCAGTAGGCTCCGTGATTGGCCACGTAGCGCACGCCGTCGGTATAGAGTAGGCCAAAGCGGTGACAATACCATTGCTCGGTGCCGGTGAACTGGTCTATGTCTTTCAAAGCCGAATCTTTGTTCATGTCGCTCTCCTGAATCTGGGAAAGGGGGCGAAGTTGCCCCCCGGCGCGATAGTTAGTAGTTGCTCCAGAGACAGGCTTCTCTGTAATCCTGCTGTGCTTGCCAGTCCTGGAAAGCGACCTCGATGGCGACTTCGGCAGCCTCGGGTGCGGCGGCGGTGAGGAGGTCGTAACGGAGGCTATGGAGGTTCAAAAAGGCAGGGCTAAAGGCGTCGGCCTGCTCAATGGCCTGATCGAGGCGGGCAAGCAGTTCAGTCTGAGGCATGGGTTATACTCCTTGTTGGTTGATGAGCGATGAAGCGGCTTCTGATTGGCGTCGGGGCCGCTTTCGCTTATGGCAAGGGTTTTCTTACTTGGGAGTCCGCTCGTGGGCGTTTCCTCCTCGGGCCATCCCGTGTGGGCGGTATTTTTGGCTCCGCTTGCCTGTTCCCTTGCTGTCTTTCGATATGCCTAGTATAAGCTGTACACAGGTAAAATGCAATAGATTTGGTCAAGATAATCGACCGAATATCGGGCCTAAAAAACACCCCTGGTGGGGTGTTGGTGTGGGGTGTTGCTATTGCAATGAAACGAACTTAGAGGTTCTGACTTTGCAGGTAGGCTTCGACGGCAGCGCGGACCCTTTCGCTTCTGGATCCTGGTAGTTGTTCGAGTCGGTCGAGTTGAGATTTGAGGATACGGACGGTGATGGCGACAGTCGGCTCGCCCTCGGCAACGACCTGCCAGCGGTGCGGTTCACCGGCGTTGGCGATATCGGGATTCCCACCGGGTCGAGGCATAGAAATAATTAACCTGTGTACGGGTTAAATTTATGGTAGCACCCAGGAAAGAAATCAAGTTAAAAAGCTTGCATATAACCTGTACACAGCTTATAATTAGGGTATCAAATCAGAGGAACAGCCATGCCGCCCTACATCTACAGCGTTCGCGTGACCCGCCCGGTCTTCGATACCGCCGCTGCCGATGACGTGGTTTTCGGCACCTGGAACCGCTATGTGGTCGGCATTGCCCTCGGCCGCGAAGTAGAACGGCCTGGTCGCCGCCTCG
>JACMIX010000086.1 GCA_014380935.1 Gloeobacterales cyanobacterium ES-bin-141
GCCCAGAACCTCAAGGGCCGCAAACCCTTCCATGTCCACAACCGCAGCCCGGTGCTGTTCGCCAAGCCGCCGTTTCTCACTGGCAGAGCAGAGCACTTGCCCAGTAGTCAGAGCTCTGACCACCGGCGGGGTAGGAAAGGCGCGTCCGAGGGCCTGGGTCAGTTCCGGGTCGCACTGGAGAACAGCGGATTCCTGGACGCACTCCTCGTAAACTACGACATCGCCGATCGCGTACTCGGGTGCCAGGCTGCCGCACAGACCGACTATTAACACCCGTTGCCACGCCTTCGGGAGGAGAGCGAGGTGTGCCGCGAGCGCCACGGGACCGGCAGGGACCGCGAAGGTGCTTGTGGGAGTGGGCCATTTAAGGCCTGCGATGACGGCCTGATACTCGGCTCCCCTCGGCACAAGAATTGCATCGATCGGCACTCTTGATCATCCTCGAATTAGGTACCAGTCCTATCTTCCAACCGGTCTCAACTTGCAAAAGTATATCGAGTAGCTATGTGCGTGGTTGCGGGGTGTTTCTCGGAGACCCTGCCCCCGAATACTGTGCTCGCAGCCAAAGTCGAAGCCAGAACGTTAGGATAGCTTGTGTCTTTGACCCATGGCACATCTTTTCACGTGACGCCGACCCGCCCCGTGTCCACACGCGAGCGCTTCAATATCTCAAGGCTCGCAATCAAGTATCCGTGGCTCACGCTCGGCTTCTGGGTGACCGTGAGCGTGGCGGGAATCGTGTCCCTCGGTACGCTCAAATATGCTCTCTTTCCAGACATCACTTTTCCAGTTGTAGTCGTCAATGCCACGACTCCTGCGGGGACGGCCCTCGACACTGAGGCAAAACTGACCCGGCCTATCGAGCAACGGTTGCAGGCTCTAGCAGGTGTAGACAAGGTCCGCTCCTCGAGTTACCCGGGCCAGTCTGTCGTCAGTTTGTCTTTTGCCGTGGGAAGTGACCTTGAACGCTCAAGCCGTATCGTCGAGACAGAAATCAAGCGTCTTTCCGTACCGAAAGGAACTGCTTTTGAAGTTGTTCCTCTCAACTTGAATGAGTCGGCTGCTGTAAGCTATGCCATCCTCAGTCCGTCCGGGGATCTCGCCCGGTTAACCCGGATTGCCCGTACCCGGATTGTCCCCGCGATTGAGAAACTGCCCGGGGTTCTGAAGGTCACGCTCTTGGGTGCCCAGGGTGGGTCGCCAGCACCGACCTCAGGCAGCCTCTCCGCTCAAGAGTCGGCCATCCGGCTGAATGGACAGGACGGGCTTGCCTTTCAGGTGATCAAGCGCGGCAGTGCCAATACCCTTGAGGTTGTAGACCGGGTGGAACGCGAAGCCCGGCGTTTGCAATCTTCACTTGGTGAGGTGCGCCTCGTCCTTGCCTCCACCCAGGCCGAATACATCCGCGAAGCCACCGACGCGACGCTTGACGCACTCGTGCTGGCCGTCGCCCTGTCGGTCCTGGTAATCTTCCCGTTTTTGTGGAACTGGCAGGCGACTTTAATTTCGGCGCTTGCGATCCCCACCTCGCTCCTGGGGACGTTCATCGTGATGGCTGTCTTTGGTTTCAACCTGGAGACAATTACCCTCCTTGCCCTCGCGTTGGTGATCGGGATCATCATCGACGATGCGATTGTGGACGTGGAGAACATTGCCCGACACCTCGAAGAGGGAGAAGCTCCCTTTGAGGCGGCTGTCTCGGCTACTAACGAAATTGGCCTCACGGTGACGGCGGCGACTCTGACCATCGTGGCGGTCTTTTTGCCGGTCGGGCTGATGGGTGGCGTAGTAGGCCAGTTCTTCCGGCCTTTCGGGCTGACGGTTTCAGCCGCGGTGATTACCTCGCTCTTGGTAGCACGTACGCTTTCGCCCCTGCTCGCTGTCTGGTGGCTGAAGCCCGATCCCGCTCAAAAGAAGCACCAGGCTGACGGCTGGTCAGGATTCTTGCAGATCTACCGCTGGCTACTCGGCTGGTCCCTGGACCATCGGTGGGCAGTGCTGGGGCTTGCCGGGCTGAGTTTTATCGGTGGCCTGGCGCTGATCCCGCTCATCCCGAAGGGGTTCATTCCTCACCTGGACCGTGGCGAGTTCAATATCACTTACACAGCCTCTCCGCTTGTATCCCTTGAAGAGTCGGTCCAGGTCGCCCGTGAACTTGAAGCGTCTGTGCGTCGCACCCCCGAGGTCGAGACGATCTTTACCACTGTAGGATCGCGTCCGGGAGAGCCCAATAGAGGCACCCTCTATGTCAGACTTCGCGATGAGCGCACGTCGAAGACCTTTGAGATCCAGGACCGCATCCGCCGAGAGTTGCCTGTCCTGGGTGATGTAGTTACCAGCGTCGAGGATATACAGCTGATCGACACCGGGGGTGAAAAGCCTCTGCAGGTATCGCTTTTGGGAGACAACCTGGAGGAACTCAATCGAGGTGCACAGGCCATCAAAGAGCGCATCAAGGTGGTGCCCGGCTTCGCGGATGTAACGATTACGGGGGCTGGCAGCATCGAGGGCATCACCTACGAGATCGCTCACCTGAATGGCAAGCGAGTCATCTACCTCGGTGCGAATCTTGCCGGTAGCCTCGCCCTGGGTGAGGCCACCGACCGGATCGTGGCCGAGGCCAAGGCTGTCCTTCCCCCTTCGGTGACGCTCAATCTGGGCGCGGACTCCGAACGGGCCGCCGAGGTCTTCGGCAGTTTCGGCATCACCCTGGGCCTGTCGGTACTGTGCATTCTGCTGGTGTTGGTCTTGCTTTTCAAGAGTTGGGTGGACCCGCTGGTGATTATTCTCTCGCTGCCTCTGTCACTGGTCGGGGCGATGCTGGGTCTGTTTCTGGCTCAAAGCGATTTCGGCCTGATCTCACTGATTGGCGTCATCTTCTTGCTGGGTCTCGTCAACAAAAATGCCATCCTGCTGGTCGATTACATTAACCAGTTACGCAGGGCTGGACTTGACCGGACGGAGGCCATCCTCAAGGCGGGACCCGTGCGGCTGCGTCCAATCTTGATGACTACCGCCGCCGCGACGCTTGGGATGTTGCCACTCGCTCTGGGTTTTGGGGCCGGTTCAGAATTGCGTTCGCCCATGGCCATTGCCATTATTGGTGGGCTGATCACCTCAACCCTCCTCAGTCTGGTCGTCGTTCCGGTCGCGTACGCCTTGCTTGACGACTTGAGATCCCGTCCTCCAGAAAAATCTTGATGCGGGCTTTCGTCACAGGGGGAACGGGCTTTGTGGGCGCCAACCTGGTGCGTGAACTCCTGCACGAAGGGTACGCAGTACGAGCACTCGTGCGTCCCGAGAGCCGCCTCGACAATCTCGACGGGCTGGAGGTGGAGATTGTCCGCGGTGACCTCAACGACCCCGATCTGTGGACCCGGATGGTCGGTTGTGAGGTCCTCTTTCATGTAGCTGCCCGCTATAGCCTCTGGCAGGCGGACCGTGAAGCGCTTTACCGCGACAACGTGCTTGGCACCCGTAACGTTCTTGCTGCAGCCAGGCGGGCGTCCATCGAACGGACGGTTTACACCAGTTCAGTCGCAGCTATTGGAGTGGGTAAAGCGGGCGAGGCTGTGGATGAGACCCACCAGAGTCCACCCGAGCGGCTTATCGGCTATTACAAACAATCCAAATACCTGGCAGAACAGGAAGCCTACACTGCGGCCCGGGCCGGGCAGCAACTGATCATCGTCAATCCTGCGAGCCCCATCGGTCCCTGGGATCTTAAGCCGACTCCCACGGGCGACATCATCCTGCGTTTTCTGCGTCGGCAGATGCCTTTCTACGTCGATACCGGCCTTAATTTTATCGATGTCCGTGATGTGACCCGAGGACACCTGCTCGCGCTCAAGCACGGACGCCCCGGCGAACGCTACATCCTCGGGCACCAGAACCTCACGCTCAAGGCATTGCTCGACCAGCTTGCCCAAATTACGGGCCTTGAGGCACCGCGATGGTCCGTCCCCGATTGGTTGCCGCTCGGGACGGCCTGGGTAGATGAGAACGTGCTCACGGCATTCGGTAAGACGCCCAGCGTGCCCCTGGACGGTGTACGCATGGCCCGTCAGCTGATGTACTATGATGCCGCCAAGGCGGTACGGGAGCTGGGTTTGCCGCAGACTCCCCTCGCGGTTGCCCTGCGTGATGCCGTAGATTGGTTTATGGATCGGGGATACGTACGTACCGGCCTTTAGTGAAGGGGTGTAGAGGAAATGGCAGTTCAATTTCAACAAGCTTTCGAGGTCGGTAAGTACCTGATTACCCAGCGTCTGCTGGGCCGTGAGCGCTTTCCCCTGGTCCTGATGCTTGAGCCGCTGTTCCGGTGTAACCTTGCCTGCTCCGGTTGCGGCAAGATCCAGCACCCGGGGGAGGTGCTTAAACAAAATTTGACTCCTGAGCAATGCTTTCGGGCAGTCGAGGAGTGCGGCGCACCGGTTGTCTCGATTCCCGGCGGCGAGCCTCTGCTCCATCCTCAGATTGCCGAGATCGTTCGGGGCTTGGTCGAGCGCCAAAAATTCGTCTATCTCTGCACGAACGGCCTTTTGCTCGAGAAGAACCTCGATAAGTTCGAGCCTTCGCCCTACTTCAGTTTCACCGTTCACCTCGATGGCCTGCGTGAGCGGCACGACCACGCAGTTGACCGCAAAGGCGTCTTTGACATCGCGATCAAGGCTATTCAGGCGGCTAAGGCACGAGGATTTCGCATCACTACCAATACGACTATCTTTGCTGGCACCGATCCAAAAGAGATGCAGGAGTTCTTCGATTTCCTCGCCACACTCAACCTCGAAGGCATGATGATCTCGCCGGGTTACAGCTACGAGTGGGCACCGGATCAAGACCACTTCTTGCAGCGCGAACAAACCAGGACCCTGTTTCGAGAGATCTTCGCTCCCTACAAGGCCGGGCAGAAACGCTGGAATTTTAACCACAACCCGCTTTTTCTCGATTTCCTCGAAGGGCTTAAAGATTACGAATGCACACCCTGGGGAATGCCGAGCTACAGTGTCCTCGGCTGGCAGAAGCCCTGTTACCTGCTGAACGAAGGCCACTACGCCACCTGGCAAGAACTGCTCGACAACACCCACTGGGAAGACTATGGCCGGGCGAGCGGCAATCCCAAGTGCTCCAACTGCATGGTCCATTGTGGCTATGAACCGACTGCCGCGATGGATTCGATGCAACCGCAAAATATTGCCCGCTCGATTACCAGTGTGCTCGGTTGGTGAGATGGGTCGGGTTTGCACTCAAGCGCAAGGATCGGTGCACCCAGGCACCCTGAGTCGCCTGGGCATCCTGTGGAAATATGACCGGGTAGATGCGCACGGACAACCCGGTTATGGAACTTTTACTCATCGGACTCGCCCTTCTGGTGCTGAGTTTTGATCCCCCATCCCGACGGCACCCCTCCCGCCGTTCCCGCTAAAGGCGGCACTCAGCACGGACTCGTAGGATTCAGTACGTGTACTTATTCTTTAAAAAATACATTTTTCAACGGCGACAATCGCAAGTGAGCCGGGTACTTTAGGGCCAGTGTTCCTTGCAACAAAAAGCATGGCCAAGGTCTTGATCGTTGACGACGACCGCTCCTCTCGGGCAGTAATGGTCGAAAACTTGCTCTCCCAGGGCTATACCGTTTTTGAGGCGCCAGATGGTCAGCGGGCGCTCGAAATAGCCCACCGTGAGACTCCAGACCTCGTACTCTCTGATTGGATGATGCCGCAGATGGAAGGCATCGAGCTGTGCTCTCAGCTCAAAGCGGATGCGCGGACCCAATGGACGTATTTCATTCTGGTCACGGCACGCAGCGCGAGTGAGGACCGCGTGCGGGGGCTTGATGCCGGAGCGGATGACTTCTTATCTAAACCCGTGGAGACGAACGAACTGTTCGCCCGCGTACGGACTGGCCTTCGCCTGCAGGCGATGCAAAGTGAACTGAGCACTCAAAACCATTTACTCTCAAGGCTCAACCGCTTCAAATCGGACATGCTCGCCTTTGCCAGCCATGAGATCAAAACGCCCCTGGCCGTATTGCGAATTTCTCTGGAGTTGCTGCGTCTCGAGACGCAACAGGGTGAGCAGGTCGAACTGCTCGACACCGCCGAGCAGCAGGCCATTCAGCTCTCGGACCTGGTTGCGAATCTGCTGAATCTGCGCAAGCTCGAAGAGGGGCATATGGAGTTCAATCTCCAACCCATCGACCTGCACGAGCTGATTGACAAGGTTGTCGAGCAGATGAACCCGTTCGCACGTTTGCGGCGGCAATACATCGGCATCAACCAGGTTCCCGTCCGGGTTTTGGCCGACCGCGACAAACTCCAGCAAGTTCTG
Source organism: Gloeobacterales cyanobacterium ES-bin-141 (assembly GCA_014380935.1). Lineage (GTDB taxonomy): Bacteria > Cyanobacteriota > Cyanobacteriia > Gloeobacterales > Gloeobacteraceae > JACMIX01. The sequence continues at coordinate 6,331 of JACMIX010000086.1, forward strand.
ATTAATTTGCTCTCAAACGCCTGTAAGTACAGCCCCGAGGGCAGCCGCATCCTGGTACAGATTCACTGCGGTCCTTCAGATGTGCTGATTGGCATCATCGATGAGGGTTCGGGCATCGCCGAGGACAAGCAGCACTATTTGTTTCAGCGTTACACCCAGTTGCAAGAGGGCGAAGGTTTCATCAACGAACGACTGCAGGGAACGGGTCTGGGCCTGGTACTCTGTCAGGAATTCATCCAGGGCATGGGCGGCAGCATCGGCGTACATTCCAAGCAGAGCCGCGGTTCGTGTTTCTGGGTGCAAATGCCTCAGTACCTCCCGCCCAGTGTCTCTGTGATGGAAGCACACTCTATGGCACCACTCCCCTCTTGAATCACGGCTGCTTGAGCAGACCGCCCGTGCGGTTGAGCCACCACCAGCCCATCAGCCCGGCCAAGATCCCCATCAGGCTCACTAGCTGGGCAACACGCAAGGGTCCAAACATCAGCGAATCCGTCCTCAGCCCCTCGATCCAGAACCGTCCCAGACTATAGGTCACAGCATAAATACAGGCAATGGTGCCGGGTCTGAGATTTGGGAAGCGGTTGAAGACCCACAATAAGACTGCCAGAACTCCCAGGTCCCAGATTGATTCGTACAGAAAGGTCGGGTGATAAAAAGCGACATCCGCTAAACCCGGTGGTCGCCGTTCGGGTGGAATGAATAGGCCCCAGGGCAGGTCCGTCGGGGTTCCGAAGGCCTCTGAGTTGAAGAAGTTTCCCCAGCGCCCAATCGCCTGACCGAGGGCAAGACCCGGTGCTGCGAGATCAACCAGTTGCCAGAAAGAATAGCCGTACTTGCGCGCAAATAAATAACCACCCAGCATCCCGCCCAGAATCGCACCGTGAATGGCAATGCCTCCCTCCCAGACAGCGAAGACCTTCCACCAGGGTTCGAGGGCGAAGCGCTGCCATTCGAATGCCACATAATAGGCCCTTGCCGCCGGGATCGCTCCGACTACCGCCCACCCCACCAGATCCGCAATAACTTCTGGTTAGACCGCGCGGCGAACAGCTAGACGCTGAGCCAGTAAGGTGCCGCCGATGATCCCGGTGAGAATCAGAACGCTGTACCAGCGGATAACCAGTGGGCCGATTTGTAGCAGGACCGGTCCGGGGGACGCAAATTGAAAAGCAAGCAGTTCGAGCATGTCCTGTCCGGGCAGGTAGAGCAATGTACGCAGACGCGCTGTGTGGCGGGCTGCTCCTGCACAAATGTATCAGGTCGGAATCAATTCGCCCGGCCGCAGACGGGACCACCGTCCGGGCTCCGAGGTGAAACTGTCGCAACCCACCACGTCCCACTCCATGCCCGCACCGTAGTTGTAGATGTTGACATTAATGGTCGGGTGTGACGGCTCAAAGTCCGGTGCCTTGGTCAAATGGGGCTGTTGATGTACCGACTCGACCTGATGGTAGGTTTCGCAACGGTCCACGTAGGCACAGTTGATGCAGATGCACATGGGCTTTCTCGAATGACAATTTCGGGTTGGCTATGCAATTGGTAGGTCTAAGCTAGCACTCGACTGGCCGCTGTGAGCGGTCACAAAAAGTTTGTACGGGGTTTGTCGCGCCTTGGTGAGGGAATCAAAAAACCGACAATACCACCGGCCAGGAATCCGCCCAAATTTTGAGTCACCGGCACCCAGTCGGAGGTTCGTGTGAGCACTGGCCCAAGACCGAACGCAACGAACAAAATGAACCACAAAGGTGAGGAAATCAACAGGCCCTTCCAACTGAACCTCTGGTCTGAATCCCTACCGTGGCTTGCGAACCCGGCGACTAGGCCCCCACATATCGACAGAACAAAGGTGAAAAGCCAGTGCTCACGCGGAATGCCAGGTACCGACGCCCGCCCACCCTGGCGCAGGGAAGTATCGATGGCATTAACCGTTTCCACAATTGCCTTTTCACGGCCATTTTCCTTGATGTAGAACTGGTTGCCGTAGCGTCCCTGTAGTTCCTGCCAGAATACCCTGGGTAATGTTTCGCGCACGCCCATCCCGATATTGAAATCAAGCGGATTATTCTCGTACACGTTGACAACTACCAGGATGGAACGCTCGTTCAGGCCCCAGTAAGGCTTAAGCGCACGGCCAGCCAATTGATCTTTTTGAGTCACAACCCGCACCTTGAACCCCGAGTCCTTTTCGAGCGCAATGAGCTTCTGATTGAGAATTTGCAATTGACGGGCCGATAACTGTTGGCCTAAATCGAGCACGGGTACCGGAGGTTGTGGCAGGGTTACTTCAGCAAAGGCGATGCCGCTCAACGTACTAGTCCAGATCAAAGCAATAGATACGATCAACGCGGCAATTCGTCCCATGACACCGATACTGTCCAAAAAGTCTCTTTTACAGTTTAGACGTCCGTACCCATAACGATCCCCTGGTGACGTGCGAGCTATTTGTGTAGGGAGATACCTGTGCAAAATTCGTCAGACGTGCTGACGCAATTTTGGTCGATGTGCAGTTATTGTTATAGTGTTGACAAGACTGCTAGTGTTTTCGATACCTTGCGCAGCATTTCTCTAACAGAATCAATTTTATGGAGTTGCAGGAAGCGCTGAACAAAATTTGGGAGAGCCAGCGCTACCAAACCAAGTCACCGCTGGAGGCTCTGAAGTACCTCAATGAAGAGGTCACAGAGGCTCTGGTTGCCTGGCTAAGAGGTAACCCGGACAAATCAAGGCAAGAGATTTGCGAGGCGTTGCCCAGGTTGCTGGTTGCTATGCGGCTACTGGGTCTCGACCCGGCTGTAGTCATCAAGCAGAAAGCCCAGACCGCCACCCAACGCCAGCGCATCATGTACATCATTGGCAACCGGGTTGAAGTCCGGGTCGGCGATGAACTGCGCGGTAGCTGGACTATCTGGTCCGAGGAAGACATGCGCGAAGTCCACAACCTCGCCTCGGAGTTTGAATGTAGTCTTGTACACGTACCCCCCGAGGATGCAAACGGGTACCAAGTCAGTTTTTTGGGTAACGGCAGCCATGGCAGCAGCTATCCGTCTTCAAAAACTCCTGGCTAACCATGGTGTTGCCTCGCGCCGCGGTGCCGAGCAACTTATCTGTGCAGGACGGGTACGGGTGAATGGCACGCTCATTGAGCATCTGGGTGTCAAGGTGGACCCTGATTGCGATGCTATTGAGGTGAATGGTCACCCTCTGGTCTCCCGACCGCAATCGTTGACTCTTCTGCTTCACAAACCGGTGGGCGTCCTGTCTACTTGCAATGACCCGTTCGAGCGACCGACTGTCCTGAGTCTGTTGCCACACTGGCAGCGAGGGGGGCTCGGCCTGCACCCCGTGGGCCGTCTGGACGCGGATAGCTCCGGAGCATTGCTGCTTACCAATGACGGCGAACTGACCCTGCGACTCACACACCCCCGTTACCACCAGTCCAAGCGCTACGAGGTTTGGGTTGAAGGGTCTCCGGGGAACATGACCCTGGAGCGTTGGCGGCGAGGCGTGCTCCTGGAAGGCAAGCAAACGCTCCCGGCCACGGTGGAGACACGCGAACGCGAACGCGGCTGCACTCTGCTCGAGATTGTTTTGCTTGAAGGCCGCAACCGTCAAATTCGTAAAGTCGCGCGACTACTCGGTCACCCTGTACGGCGGTTGCACCGCACAGCAATTGGCCCACTCGCGCTTGGAGTGCTTGAACCGGGTGAGTGCCGTCCCCTGATAGAGGATGAAATTCGGCAACTGCGCAACGCCTATAGGGACCTTCAGCCATGACGACTGCCGATGCGAACCTCTCAAGTACCCTGAAAGAACTGGGCACTCGCCTGACCAAAGAGCGACAGGCGCGCGGCTGGGCGATTGAGGAGGTTGCTGAGCGCACTCGAATTCCGTTGCGCTATCTCAGTGCCATCGAAACCGGTGACCTTGACCTGCTGCCCGAGCCCGTCTACGTACGGGCGTTCATTCGCAAATATGCCGACCTGGTTGATATGGACGGGTCATCGCTCATCAAGCAAATGCAGGCAAGTGAGAGCGAGCCCCCTACTCCTGTACCGGTTCCGGCAAGCCAGCTAGTCAAGCCGACACTCAGACCTTTTCATCTGTGGCTGCTTTATGGAGCGGTTGTGCTTGTCGCGGTAGTCGGCCTGCGCTACTTCTTTGCCCCCCCGAGTCCTCAGCCGGCTCCACTGGCATCGGTGCCTACCCGCACAACGCCCTCCAGCCAGACACAGCCTCGCCCCCCACAACCGACTTCCCCAACCCCCAACCCCACCACCGGTTTGCAGGTCAAAGTAAGTATCAAAGATGCTTCCTGGGTGAGAGTTGTAACTGATGGTCAAAAGCAATTCGAAGGCACGCTGCCTTCAGGTTCTCAACGTGACTGGCAAGCCCAAAAGCAGTTGAGTGTCAGGGCCGGTAATGCTGGAGGTGTATTTTTGACTCTCAATGACGAGACGCTAGGCGCGATGGGTGCATCCGGTCAGGTGGTTGAAAAGGTCTTCCCTTAGCAGTGTGCTGAACCACTGGGACATGGTCCGGCTGGATTAATTTGATATGTTAGAATCCGCTCGTGTTGCGCGAGGGGTGCTTCAGTGGGTTTGTTCAGCCGGTTTTCCCGCGACATGGGAATTGACCTGGGGACGGCGAATACGCTGGTTTATGTGGCAGGCCGGGGAATCGTGCTCCAGGAGCCTTCGGTCGTAGCCATCGATCAGGCGACCAAGACTCCTCTCGCCGTGGGTTCAGAGGCCAAGAAGATGCTGGGCCGCACTCCCGGAAACATTCAAGCCCTCAGACCTCTGCGTGATGGGGTCATTGCAGACTTCGACATGGCCGAGATCATGCTCAAGCATTTTATCCGGCGCGTCCACGAAGGCCAGTACCTGGTCTCGCCGCGTATTGTCATCGGCATTCCCAGCGGAGTGACGGGCGTTGAGCGCCGGGCGGTCATGGAAGCTGCATCCCAGGCAGGTGCGCGGGAGGTTTATCTGGTCGATGAGCCAGTCGCCGCTGCTATCGGAGCCGGGTTGCCGGTCTCGGAGCCCACCGGCAACATGATTGTCGATATCGGTGGCGGGACGACTGAGGTCGCTGTCCTCTCCCTGAAGGGGATCGTACTTTCGGAATCGGTTCGGGTCGCGGGGGACGAGCTCAATGACTCCATCTCCTACTACATGAAGAGAGTCCACAACCTGGTTATTGGCGAACGCACCGCCGAAGAAATCAAGATCCAGATAGGCTCCGCTTACCCAACCCGCAAAGAAGAAGTCAAGCTCGAGGTGCGCGGCCTGCACCTGCTTTCTGGTCTGCCCCGTACGGTGGGTATTCAGCCTGCCGAGATCCGCGAAAGTATGACCGAGCCTCTATCGGTGATCGTCGAAGCGGTCAAGCGGACCCTGGAGAGGACCCCGCCTGAACTGGCGGCTGATATCATCGATCGCGGTATCATGCTGGCCGGGGGAGGGGCGCTTCTAAGAGGGCTCGACGACCTGATCAGTGCTGAGACCGGTATTGCTGTTCATGTTGCCGAGGACCCGCTCAGCTGCGTGGTGCTTGGGACCGGCAAGATTCTAGAAAACTTCAAGAGCCTGGAGCGAGTGCTCAGCAGCAGTTTCAAGGGAAACTGATACCAGCACCTGTGCTCGCACCAGGATAGTTGTGTACTGTCTGTGTAATGGCTGAACAACTCCGGCGCTGGTGGACTCGTTTTGGTTTCTGGTTGGTCCTGGCAGGACTGGCTCTTGGGCTGGGTTGGTGGGTACGCCAGACGCAGGGCAGTCTGGTTGCTGAGACATTCGGGGTGTTGATTGCCCCACTGTCCGGTTCTGCAGCACCCCGGGTGATGCCCGATGAGCAGCGTGTGCAGTTACTCGACCGGTTCTCTATTCTTGAAGAGGAAAACCGAAAATTGCGAGCGTTGCTGAATCTTGAAGCTCCGGCAGGCCCGATGGCGATCAGTGCAAAGGTGATTGGTCGCAGCGCGGATCACTGGTGGCAACAGATTCTACTGAATCGGGGCGACCGGGACGGTGTACCGGTTGGCTCAGTCGTGGTCGCGGCGACTGGCGTGGTCGGCAAGGTGATCCAGACAACCCCACATACTAGTCGTGTGCTACTACTTTCTGATCCGAGTTCTCAAGTCGGGGTCATTACGGTTAAGAGCCGGGTAATGGGAATTTTGCAGGGGCGCCGCCGTGGTGCCGCGACGGTCGAGTTCTTTGAGCAACAGCCAGTCAAGCTGGGTGAACTGCTGATAACCTCCGGTTTGAGTTCGCGTTTCCCGTCCGGTCTGGTGGTTGGCAAGGTCGTGCGCTATGACCGCAATCAGTCGGCCCCGAGAGCGGAAATCACTTTTAGTGCGCCGCTCGGGAGTCTCGAGTGGGTCAAGATCTATCCCGATGTCCCTGCTGAGCCTGGGGGGGCTGTCGATCTTGAGCCGGCCGATGCCCAATCTCTTCGGTAAGCTGATTAACTGGCTCGGTACGGTCGGCTCGGCGCTCTTGTGCCTGTTGGCGCTTTGGGCACCGTTGCCGGGATGGGAGGTGGCTGGAGTGGGCGTCGATTGGCCCCTCATCTGGGTAGTTTGCTGGAGTGTAGGACGTTCTGCCGGCTGGGGTGCTGTGGCAGGACTGGCGCTGGGTTGGGCGCAGGACGGGCTCACAATGGCAAGACCTACTCACGCCCTGGGCCTTGCCCTGGTCGGCATTCTCACCGCCCGACTGCAAAAACAGCGCTTTATTCAGGAAGACTTCATTTCCCTGGCCCTGATCACGTTCGCCATGGCTGTACTCTCTGAGACCTGTCTTGCCGTGCAGTATTCGCTGCTGGACATGGTGCCTCTACCCGAGGTCTGGTCTCACCACCAGTGGGTAGCCCTGGGTTCGGCCTTAATCAGTAGTCTGTGGACACCGCTGGTCTATTTGCCTTTGCGCTGGTGGTGGCGCAAGAACGAATCTGGAACGCCCTGAGTGCCCGCTATACTGCAAAAGAAGCGCATCCTGACTCGAGGAGAAGAATGGCCAAGTCGCAATCCGGAGGCACACGTCAGTGGTTTATGACTGTCTTTGGCGGCATCACGGCCATAGCCACAGTAGTGACGGCGGTCGGTGCTCTGGTCGGGACGGCACGGATGTTTTTTGCCGGTCCACGGGTGGTCAGTTTCATCGCTGAGCCCGAGGTTCTCCAACCCGGTGCGCCTCTGGTGTTGCGCTGGCAGGTTGAGGAAGCGGACCGGGTTACCATCCAGCCCGGCATAGGCGAGGTGGCCCTGGAGGGTCGAAGAACCCTCAAGCCTCGCCGTGATATCGAATACACGCTCGTTGCCGAGAAGGGCCTCCAGCAAAAAGTGGTCCACCTCGACATCACTGTTCAGTCCGAACCCGCAGTCGAGACCCCTCCCACCGAGCCACCAGCCCTCAGGGTTGAGCGCCCGGCTACCCCACCGGACGACCCTGCACCCGTCGCAGACCAACCCTCGACCGAGGCAACCCTTACCTGGACGGAGCGTGTGCGCTTCGAGGGCGTGGGTGTTGTCCTCAGTGGCTTACAGGGCGATGCCCCCCCCACGGCCGAGATTGCCGTCGAACCACAAGCTGGTGAGCTTAGTATCACAATAAAGGCTGAATCCCTTGGTGATCTGACTCAAACCATCCCGACGCGTCGCTTGGTGGGTGGTGAGGAGTTGCACTTTAGCGAGCGGGTTTCTGGAGGTTGGCTTGAGTATGGGTTGCGCTACAATTCAGACCGCCTGATCCTTGAAACCCGCACCCGCTACAGCGATGACCGGATTGAGCGTGTGGTGCGCTACGAACTTACCCGCAATTGAGCAACTCATGGAAGAGAAACTGATTGTCCGCGATTATTTCAACACGACGGGCTTCGACCGCTGGAAGCGCATTTATGGGGACGAAGCCGTCAACCGTATCCAGCACTCTATTCGTGTCGGACATGGCCGTACCGTCGAGCGGGTGCTTGAGTGGCTCGGTGAAGTCGAGGGACAGACGGTGTGTGATGCCGGTTGTGGGATGGGGAGCCTGAGCATCCCACTGGCTCAGCGGGGAGCCCGGGTCCTGGGTACGGACATCTCCGAGCGCATGGTTCAGGAAGCTTGCAAACGGCGCAAGCAGCAGCTCGATACCAATGTCAATCCAAGCTTTGAGGTTCTAGAACTGGAGCGCATCACTGGCACCTACGACATCGTGGTTTGCCTGGACGTGCTGATCCACTATCCTTTGCCCCAAGTCGAGAAGATGCTCGCCCATCTAAGTGACCGGGCAACTGCTCACCTGGTGCTGACGTATGCACCCAAAACCGCGCTGTTCACCCTGCTCAAAGGCATTGGCCAGTTGTTTCCCGGCGCGAGCAAGACAACCCGTGCATACCAGCACCGCAGCACAGACATCGAAGCAATTCTCAGCCGTTTGGGTTGGAAGATTGCTCGCCGGGCGGCGATTGACGATAAATTCTATTTTGCGCGTCTGGTCATGACCGAGCGTTGACGTTCTACGCAATTGCTTATAGGTTGAAGGTTACAACCGCGGTTTCACCAGCGAACTCGCAGTAACACCTTGTAGCCCACACTGGAGTATCTTACCCGCCATGTCCGCAATCAATATTGTGCTGATCGAGGACCACGACCTGACACGTGCCGGGATGCGCATGACTCTTCAGCAGCAATCGACTGTCAAGGTTGTGGGTGAAGCTTCAACTGGTGAGGAGGGACTGAGAGCCGTCCGGCAGCATCACCCTGACATTGCCATCGTTGACATTGGTCTGCCGGACCTCGACGGAGTCGAAGTCACCCGGCGCATCAAAGAAGAGTTGCCTGACACCAAAGTATTGATCTTGACCCTGCGCGACAACGAGCAGACGGTGCTCGCGGCATTCGGAGCCGGGGCTGATTCCTACTGCATGAAGGATATTCAATCGGCTGATTTGATGGCTGCCCTCAAGGCGACTCAGGAAGGGTTCTCCTGGATTGATCCTGCCGTAGCTGGGGCGGTCCTCGACCAGATGCGTACCCAGGTCATCACCCCTGGTGGTCAGACCATGACTAGTGTGGTCGAGATCCAAGCAGCTGAGCCAGAAGTAAGCCAGATTATCGAAGCCTCACCGTTGACCGAGCGTGAACTAGAAGTTCTCCAACTCATCGTTGAGGGCCGCTCAAACCAGGACATCGCCGACAAGCTCTACATCACGGTCGGAACGGTCAAAACCCACGTGCGCAACATCCTCAACAAGCTGTGTGCGGATGATCGTACCCAGGCAGCTGTGAGAGCACTACGAGCAGGACTCGTTCGCTGAAGGATGTTCGGGTTATTCCTTCAGAATGACGTGTTGGTTGTGCGGAATCCTTATCCTAAACGTGTGAGCTATCGCACTCGCCACAATCTACTCTCATGAATAAGATCAACCAACATCCCAATCTAAAGAATGTTCCCGCAGTGAATAAAGTTACTACCTCCCCCATCCGAGTTTTGATCGTTGATGACCACGAGCTTACCCGCCTGGGTCTGAAGCTGACTCTTCAGAGCCAACCGGGCATAGAACTTGTCGGCTCGGCAACCAATGGGGTTGAGGCAGTCAAGATGGTTGAGGCAGTCCGCCCGGACGTGGTTGTAATTGACCTGCAGATGCCCAAGCTGGACGGTATCAGTGCCTCCAAGCAGATCAACGCCGTGTGGCCACAGGCTCGTTTAATCATTCATACTGCCGTGGATGATCCCCAGGCAGAAATCTTCGCCCAGGAAGCCAGGATTGATGCCATCCACCATAAGGCCCGTCCCTCTCGCGAGCTGATCGACCTTGTTCTGAAGTTGGGCAATCGCAACAAATAAACGGCGGCCTGTACACAGCTAGTGTTAGCCTGCCCGGATGCGCTACAATTAGCGCAATTTAGGGTGGCAGGTGTCTGTGAGTGCCAGTTTTCCCGTGCAGTTTCCCCAGGCGGGAGCGGCCAAGCCCCTGGGTATTGTGGTCGAGGGTTCTCTAAGTGAAGGATTGGAGGTCCGCCTTAATCCAGAAGTTTCTGTCGAGGAGATGCGAGTCGGCAAGTTCTGTGTCGTTTATGGTCGGCGCACCCGTTTTTTCTCAATGCTTACCGATGTCACCCTGGGCACGGCAAGTCCAAAGATTCTGACCAACCCTCCCGCCCCGGAGGATGACTTTCTGTTTGAGGTCCTGGCCGGGACGGGTACCTTTGGGGTCGTTCAGCTCACGCCGATGCTGATGTTCGAGACGGTAGGCGACCGCTCAGAACTGCGTCCGGTCAAAACTATTCCCTCGCACTTCTCACAGGTCCACGAAGCAACCTCCTACGATTTCCAGATGGTCTTTGGTTCTGAGGAGAACCCGGACAAAAAGAACTTTCAAATTGGGCAGCCCCTCGACATGGACGTGCCGGTGTGTCTTGACCTGGAGCGATTCGTCGAGCGCTCCAACGGCATCTTCGGCAAGTCCGGCACTGGCAAATCCTTTCTGACCCGCCTCATCCTCTCCGGGGTGATTAAAAAAGAAGCCGCGGTTAATTTGATCTTTGACATGCACTCGGAGTATGGCTGGGAGGCTGCCCGTGAAGGCAAAGACTGCACCACGGTCAAAGGGTTGCGCCAATTGTTTCCGGGCCGAGTGCAGCTGTATACCCTCGATCCCGAATCAACCCGGCGGCGGGGGGTGCGCGATGCCCGTGAACTTTATATCTCCTATGACCAGATTGAAGTCGAGGATCTCTCGCTCATTCGGGGCGAACTCAACCTGTCCGAGGCAAGCATCGAGAACGCCAACATCCTTCGCCACGAGTTCCAGCGCGGTTGGATCGGCGCTCTACTGAGTATGAGTGGAGGTGAGCTGCAGGAATTCTGCGAGCAAAAGGGTGCCCACTTCGGTTCGACAGTCGCGTTGCAGCGCAAGTTGCTGCGCTTGCAGGACCTGCGCTATATCAAGCCCGTTTCCCCCTCCAATTACATTGGTGAAATCCTTGAAAGCCTTGCTGCAGGTAAAAACGTGGTCGTCGAGTTCGGCTCACAGGGATCGCTTTTGAGCTATATGCTCGCAGCCAACATCCTTACGCGCCGCATCCATGCCGACTACGTCAAACAGGCCGAGCGCTATTTGCAAACCAAAAGCCCGGTTGACAAGCCCCGTCAACTCATCATCACCATCGAGGAAGCGCACAAGTTTCTCGATCCCAAGACGGCCCGGCAGACTATCTTTGGTACCATCGCCCGCGAGATGCGCAAGTATTTTGTCACCTTGCTGGTAGTCGATCAGCGCCCCTCCGGGATCGATAACGAAGTGATGTCCCAGCTTGGCACGCGCATCACGGCCCTGCTCAACGACGATAAGGACATCGACGCGGTCTTCACCGGTGTCTCCGGCAGCCAGACCTTGCGGACAGTACTGGCCCAACTTGATCCCAAGCAACAGGCTCTGGTCCTGGGTTACGCCGTACCGATGCCGGTGGTCATACGCACCCGTGCCTACGACGAGGAGTTCTACCGCCAGATTGCCATCCAGGACCCGGCCGAGATGCCCGACGAGGATCTGTTCCGGGCCGCGGAACTGGCCAACCGGGACCTGGGCTTTTAACCCGCAGGAGCACTCGGGAGCGCTTCTAGCTCGTCTTCACTCAGATGGGCTTTGTAACGGTCGGCAAACCTGACGCGGTAGGGAAAGTTGGCGCTGAGCGGACGGCCCTGCCACTCCAGAAAGACAGCATCCACCTCGCCCTCGTGGCCCTCGAGGCTGTAGTTCTGATTGCGAAACTGAGGGTGATTGAAGACCTGCACTGGCTTGATTACCCGTACATGGTCACCGGGCACAAAGGACATAGCGAAGCTCGGTCAAGTGCTGTCATTTTACCCAAACAGGTGTGAAGTTCGCGACTGCGCATGCTTTGCTATGGATATTTCGATTGGAGCATCATCGAGCAGTGCGGCAGATGTATGCTTCAGGCACTCAAGACATGGGCTTTGTATAGTTTGAACACCGGATCGCGGGTGACAATCGTGAGCCCCTCTTCAACAGCCTGTGCAACCAGCATCCGGTCGAACGGATCTCTGTGGTGCAACGGCAGGTTTCCAGCCGCAACAGCGTGAATTGCAGTAATGTCGAGCGGTTGAAAGCGACTCAGGCGCAAAGACTCAATCAAATCTGCCTCGACTGTAAGCTTACCGGTGGCCTGCTTGATCGCGATCTCCCAGAAGGATACAGCACTTACAAACACCGCATTGGTGGGCCGTGCGATAGCCTGCCTCGCCTCTTCAAGCAGGGCATCCTCCGCAAGCCACCACAAAAAGGCGTTGGTATCGAGAAGTAACCTCATTGGTTGGTCTCTTCGTAGAAGAGCGCCTCAAAGGCCGGGTCAGGATCATCAAAATCAGCGGCTATTGAGATCTTGCCCTTGAGCAACCCTGGCTTGCGGGGCTCGTCCGACTCGATGGTGTACGGAATTAGCTTTGCTACAGGCTTACCTGCCTTGGCAATAATTACTTCCTGCAGCCGCCCCTCGCTGAGTTCTTCTAGAATTCGCGAGAGTTGTGTCTTTGCCTCGTGAATATTGACTTGCATGGACGCCTCTTTAAACTAGATCTAGTCTAGTTTATCGGTCTATACACTCTCAACGGCATCGCAATGCATCAAGGTTCACATCCTGCAGCCGGACCTTTTCGCTGCCGAGACTGCGCTGCATCGCACCGGTGCGTATGTTGTAGTCCCCAGTCCGGATGCCGCCACCTCCGCCTCCGAAGATGGCTCCGAAAATGCTGCCCAGCAAACTCCCCCCACCGGCCCGGCCCGGGTCGAGGATCTCGGTGCGGATGCGGATCTGGGCCTGGTTCGGACCCTCGTTGGTGATGTCGGCTGTAGAGGCGAAAACGGTCGCGTTGCCGTCGCGCAGGCGCTCTGTAAAACTGAAGCGCTCCTCGTTGTAACTGTTGACCTGCCAGCACAGACGCTCCAGGCGTTCGCCGGTGCTGACCTTGTAGGAGTTGTAGAGCCCCGAGAGATCGCCGGGCAGGCTGATTTCCTCGCGCTGGTTGCCGCCCGGACTGTTGAAGCCCCGGTCCTCCACCACGGTGGAGTTGAAGCGCCAGGTACCACGCACCCACTCGGGTACGACCGATTCAAGCCCCAACTGAAAGGTTGCGCCCTCCGCGCTCGCCCGTAACGGTTTACTACCCGAGTCAGTACTCGCCCGCGCGTCCAGGGGACGTTCCGGTACGCTTGCGACGCCCAAACGCTGCCGGAGGGCATTGCCATCCTTACTATCGACGCGGCTATCCGCATTGAAGTCCGCGCGCCGGGTCTGGTCGTCGGTGAGCAAGCCCGAGCCGTCCAGGTACGCGTCGAGCACGACTAGATCTGCCTGGTCTACCCGGCCGTCGTCGTTGATGTCCCCCAACCCTGGTACCCCAGCCGGTTGTGCCCACACCCCCAGGGGAACCAGTGCACTCAATACACCCAGCATCCAGCCTTTCATTGATTACCATGCGTCCACATCGTCTAGACCCGCCCGGCCTGCACCGGGTTCCCTCAGCTTACGCTCAAGCACTTGACCGCGAGCAGAATAATACGTTATAAATAAGTGAGAGCTAACTTATTTTAAGAAATGGGACGTCGCCGCACTATTGAGCCTGACCATATCATTCAGGCTACCCTGTTCTTGCTCTCGACGCGTGGAGTCGAGGCAGTGACGATCCCGGCTATAGCCCAGCAAGCGGGTATTTCCGAGGCCTCAATCTACAAGTTCTTCACTAGCAAAGAGGACTTGTTGCGCGCTTGCATCGCTGAGAGTGTAGACCCACAAGACTACTGGCGAGCACTCATCGCCGAGATTGACAAGCGCTCAGTTTCCTACCTGCTTCAGGAAGCAGCCCTGTTCACGGTCCGCCACCAGGCCCAGCATCTGCCGGTTCTGTTGTTGAGGGCCATGCGTCCTGAGCCCGAGCCTCATTACTATTGCTCCGGCCCATCGCGCACAATGGAGTTGCAGGTGCTCTACTTCCAGACCGAGACTGAGCGCGGCCGCATTCGGTCCGGTAATCCCCGTCTGATGGCAACAGCCTTTTGCGGCACGTTGTTTTTTCACGTCTTTGCTGAACGGGCCATCTTGCACACGACC